>CAYRIP010000118.1:1103-2048 GCA_964424395.1 uncultured archaeon
TCGGACTGCACCGGGGAGATAGCTGTGGTCCATAACGGTATCATCGAGAACCACACCGCTCTTCGTAAGCTTCTGGAGAGGGAGGGCCACAAGCTTGCCAGCGACACGGATTCCGAGGTATTGTCGCATCTCATTGAGAAGTTCTACGACGGCAACCTCGAGACGGCCGTCAGGAAGAGCCTCCTGCAGATCCAGGGAACTTACGGGCTTGCGGTCGTGCACAAGAACGAGAGGAAGATCGTGGTCGCGAGGAAGGGATCGCCCCTTGTGATCGGGACAAGGGATGATGAGACGTTCGCTGCGTCCGACGCCTCCGCGATACTGGAGCACACGAACAAGATGATATACCTGGACGACAGAGAGATAGGCATAATCGGCCCGGGCACGGTCGTCGTGAAGAACCTCGAGGACGAGAAGGTCGACAAGAGCACCCAGGAGATAGGCTGGGACCTCGCCCAGATAGAGAAGGGCGGCTACAAGCACTTCATGCTCAAAGAGATATTCGAGCAGCCAGAGTCCCTTTCGAACGCCATGAGAGGGAGGATGGGAAAGGAGATAAAGCTCAGCATAAACTCGAACATTGAAGACTGCGAGCGCATCATCATAGTGGCCTGCGGCACCAGCTGGCACTCGGCACTCATAGGGAGATACCTGCTCGAGGACATCGCGAAGGTCCCAACGGAGGTGGACTACGCGTCGGAGTTCAGGTACAGGAACCCGCTCGTTACGGAGAAGGACCTGGTCGTATTCATATCGCAGTCGGGGGAGACCGCTGACACGCTCGCCGCCCTGCGGGAGGCGAAGAAGAGGGGGGCCAAGACCCTTGGCATCATCAACGTCGTCGGCTCGACCATAGCCAGGGAGGCCGACATGGGGATCTACCTCCACGCCGGACCAGAGATAGGCGTTGCTTCCACAAAGGCGTTCACAAGCCAGCTCGTCTCT
>CAYRIP010000118.1:2058-3071 GCA_964424395.1 uncultured archaeon
AGCAGAAGAAGACGGGCAAGATCAACGGCGAGGAGTTCACAAGCGAGATGAGGCAGCTGCCTGAAAAGATAGCATCTGTATTGAAGAACGGCGATAAGATAAAGGATATAGCAAGGGAAGTCTACAACCACGGCAACTTCCTCTATCTGGGAAGGGGCATCAACTTCCCCGTGGCCCTTGAGGGCGCCCTGAAGCTCAAGGAGATATCTTACATTCACGCGGAGGGGTATCCCGCGGCGGAGATGAAGCACGGCCCCATAGCGCTCATAGACGAGAACATGCCAGTGGTTTTCATCGCCAACAAGGGCAAGGGATACGAAAAGATACTCTCCAACATGGAGGAGGTCAAGGCGAGGCACGGGAAGATAATCGCCATAGCCACGGAAGGCGACACCGAGATAAAGAGGCTTGCGGACTGGGTGATATACGTCCCCGACACCCTGGACAACCTCACTCCCATCATTAACGCCATACCGCTTCAGCTTCTCGCATATTACGTTGCCGACCTGAAGGGCCTTAACGTCGACAAGCCAAGGAACCTGGCCAAGTCCGTGACGGTGGAGTGATGATATGATGATACCAAATCCGACTGCAGGGGTGACGTCATGGTAATCAAGGTCGCTGTCAACGGATACGGGACTGTCGGCAGGAGGGTTGCCGACGCGGTATCCCAGCAGGACGACATGAAGATCGTAGGGATCGTCAAGACCAGGCCCAGCTTCGAGGCGATCACAGCCATAAAGAAGGGATATCCGCTTTACGTCAACGCGAAGGAGAACATCAAGGAGTTTCAGGAGAGCGGCATGAGGGTCGAGGGGACGGTGGAGGCGCTTCTGGAGGAGGCCGACATCGTCGTCGACGCCACGCCGGACGGAGTTGGCGTCGAGAACAGGGAGAAGCTCTACGAGCCCATGAAGAAGAAGGCGATATTCGAGGGAGGCGAGGAAGCCGACATCGCGCAGGTCTCCTTCAACGCGCAATCCAATTACGAGAAGTCGCTCGGCAAGGATTTC
>CAYRIP010000119.1:0-3054 GCA_964424395.1 uncultured archaeon
CGCTCCATTATCTCGTCCTGAGCACGCCTGCTCTCCAGAAACTCGTTAATCTTCCTCTCCACGTGTGATTCTATTTCTGCCACCATGTCTGGATGTCCGCCGTGGACATGCTTCATTTCCGTAGGCAAACCACAGGTGCACGATTCAATGTACAGGGGATTTATTCTTCCACACCCCGGGCACCTGATTCCCTGGCTCAGCTCCTGTGCGTCATCAGCAGGCAGTCCATTCATCCTCCTCTGAATTTGATCCAGGTTGCCATACGACAGGTGAGAGTAATGCTTCATTACTGCTGAATCCTTGGATAGTCCATGAAATGCCTTTACGGCCTGATCCGGCCAGCCTTTACCTTGCTTGTGCGTTATAGAACATGCTCTGAAAAGATGGGGATATACCCGCTTTCCAATTCCCGCTTTCCTGGCAATCGTCTTGAGTATCCTGCCGACCGTCTGCAGCGTGAGCGGATTAATGCCTTCTCTTTTCAGGTTGCTCCAGAATGAAGCATCCGGGTTGTCTTTCAGCGGATGGTAGTTGAACCAGTTGGCAAGATGCTGCTTGCATGAGACGAGCGGAATTATCCGGGGACGGGTCTTGCTGACAGGAAGCGTTACCTTGACCGTGTTAGGTAAGAATTGCACATGCCGGATCTTCATCGATAACATCTCAGAGACACGAGCTCCGGACTCGTACAGGAACGAGATCATGGCCTTGTCTCTGGGATTTCCGGCGTGCCTTATCATTTCTCTGATTTCTTCGAATGTCAAAAGCTCTTCAGGTTCTCCAATCCGCGTTGTATCCCCGCTGGTCTTTATCCATTTCACTTTCCTGGGATATCTTTCATCGCCACCTTCCAGCCACCGATAGAACCGCTTCAGCGTAATCTTATACCCATGAACAGTTCCCTTTGAGTACGACCCACCGTCTCTGCCGAATTGTCCCCTTGTTATGGATGTTAGCAGAGAGCGCAAATCGGCCTCGGTGACGTCATCGAAATCCTTTTGAAGCCACACTGACAATCTGCGAAGCTTGTGCGTATAAAAACTGAGCCTGCTCTCGGACACTTCCGGAGAGATATGATTCAGAAATCTGAATATCAGTTCTTTGTTCCTTGATGTCACTTTGTCGGAACTGAGAACGTTCCCAAGGCCTGTTATATTCAGTTGCAGGAAAGTCTCAGGTAGCTGAAGCTTTCTGGCAAAAGAAACAGTGCCTTCTCTTTTGCATGCGTTTAACACGCCTGATGACGCGACCATATCAACCACTTCCTCATATTACTTTTAAGGAAAGTGTTGACGGGACTTGCGCCTTGTGCCGTAAAGCCTCGGGAGGGATTTGAACCCTCGACCTCAGCGTGTCTGGTCGGAGCACTCGATTATACAATGCCCCAATTACCAACGCTGCGCTCTACCGACTGAGCTACCGAGGCTTATTAACATATTCTCCCGTCAACAATTAATAAATATTGCATATGATGAAACAGGGGGGATGTTTCCATGATAGCCGTGATTTCAGATATCCATTCGAACCTAGAAGCCCTAAATAAGGTCCTGGCGACGATTGAGAGCAGAGATATAATAATTGGCGCAGGCGACATCGTGGGCTGCGGAGCCAAGCCCAATGAATGCATAGATGCGTTCATAAAACGCAATATCAGATCGGTTATCGGCAACTATGACCTTGCCTGCATCGGAGGCGATGGGAGTGAAATGAACCCAATCGGTTCTGAGGCGATCGATTGGACTATAATGAATCTCTCAAACGCGAGCACGAGGTTCCTGAAGAAGCTCCCTGAGAAGTTGGAGATTGAGCAAGCAGGTAAGAGGATTGTCGTCATGCACGGTTCCCCTATGGACCACATAAACGACTATGTCTTCCCATGGGTGTCCGAACGCGTCTTGGACAGATACCTGGATATGACCGATGCCGATATACTGATATTGGGACATACACATGTCCCTTTCGTGAAGAAGCTTGGAAGAAAACTCATCATAAACCCGGGCTCGGTGGGGCAGCCTAGGGATCACAGAATGGAGGCCAGCCATGCGATCATCGATCCAGTCAGGATGAAAGCAAGTATCATAAGGACGGAGTACGATATCATCAAGGTGAGCAACGAGATAACGGAGGCGGGACTTCCGGTCTTTCTTGCGGAAAGGCTCTTTCAGGGCATGTGAAAGGCACGGGAAGGAGTAAATATTAAAAGACATGCTTAACATAATAATTGCAAGGCTTGTCGCAATGGGCCCGTGGCTTAGCCTGGTTAGAGCACCACGCTGATAACGTGGGGGTCGTGAGTTCAAATCCGCCCCTTGGAAATCGACATCAAGGAAGCGTTTTTAAGGGCGAGGGAAATCTCACCGGGCCCATTCTTCTTATTTTTCCTAATTTTCGGCATTTCGATACCGGTGTGGAAGAATAGAAAAGGATTTAAATATCAAATTGAAAAGATATTCCAGATATCGTATGATTGATGAAAAGGATAAGCATATATTGGAAGTGCTTTGCGATAATGCTAGGCTTTCGACCAAGCAGATAGCAAAAAAGACGAACATACCCATAACCACGGTCTTCAACAGGATCAAGAACCTGGAGAAGAACGGCATCATAAAGGGCTACACCTGCACTCTCGACGGTAAGAAGCTAGGAAGGGGCGTCTCTGCCCATCTGCTGATCAACATCAACTTCGACAAGCTTTCGAAGAAGATGATGAACGAGGAGGACCTCGCAAACAAGCTCCTTCGCATCCCCGGAATCGACAGCGTTGATACGATGAGCGGCGAGGCGGACATGATAATCAAGGTCTCGGTTGAGGACATCGACAAGCTAAACGAGCTCCTGACCAAGAAGCTTCGGGGCTTCGAGGAGATAGTCAACGTCAAGACTTTCATAATCCTGAAGAGCTTCTCCCCGGGCAGGCTTTTCTGATATCACAGCCTCTCTAGCGAAAACATGCGAGGTTTTTATATATATTCGCATAATTCAATAATTCAAGTGACCCATGCCCCCGTAGTCTAGCCCGGTCATTTCCATCGATTTTAGATGGAAGCCGCCAGG
>CAYRIP010000120.1:0-3014 GCA_964424395.1 uncultured archaeon
AAAACGGTACAGCACCAATTCCATTGCCTGCCGCTGGCGAAGCTGATCCACAAACTCGGTTGCGGCAGAACCTGCTATGAGAAGAGGGTGCCCCCTTTCATTTTCGGACTCTCAAAGGAGAAGATTGCGGCGTTCCTTCGGGGCCTTTACTCTGGTGATGGGAATTTCACAAGCTCTGTGGGGTCGGGTAATTGCGTCAGGTATTTCTCCACTTCGAAGAAATTGATAGAGGACGTTGCCTATTTGCTGTTGAATTTCGGGATCGTGGGACGAATGAGCAAGCGGAAACCTGCAGGAAAGGGAAAACATGAATTATGGACGCTGGAATTCAAGGACAGGGATATGGTAGAGACGTTCATGGAAGAGATCGGGTTCGAGAGGAAGATTCCGAAGATGACAGTCAGGAAAAGGCCTCATACCACATCGAACAGCGTCAAATTCGATAAGGACATGCTCAAGAGGCACCTAACCAGATACCCAAGAAGATATAGGCATCTGTTCAGATTCCTTAGGTGCAGCAAGAATTACCTGAGAAAGGTCGCTCTTGATCCGGCATGCGAGGTATCAGCAAAACTGAAGACATTCGCTCTAGGCAACTTCTACCTGGATGAGGTGAAGGATATCGAGGAAATCGAATTGGAGAAGCCTGAGCATGTCTACGATTTGTCGGTGAATCCGACTGAGAATTTCATAGGTGGTTTCGGTGGCATCCTTCTTCACAACACAGAAGCCAAAGCCCTCTATGAGGCCATGAGGATCGGGGCCCTCTCAAACGTCGTCGTCGGGACCATCCACGGAGAATCGGCCTACGGGGTCTTCGACAGGGTCGTGAACGACCTCGGCGTCCCAATGACCTCCTTCAAGGCAACGGACATAATCCCGGTATGCAAGACGCTCAGGTCGGCGGACGGCCTGCACCGGTTCAGGAGGATGACCGAGATAACCGAGGTGAGGAAGAAATGGGACACGAACCCGGAGAAGGAGGGAGGCTTCGTCAATCTCATGGAGTACTCGGCGAAGGAGGACAAGCTCAATCCTACCGATACCCTGGTGAACGGCGAGTCAGAGACGATCAACAGGATAGCGAGCTACGTGAGGGAGTGGCACGGAGACTGGCAGTCCGTCTGGGAGAACATAAACCTTCGGGCGAAGATCAAGAAGACGCTGGTGGATATGAGCGTCAAGCTTGAAAAGCCGCAGCTTCTCGAGTCGGACTGGGTGACAAGATCCAACTCACAGTTCCATCTGATCTCCGAGAACACGAGGAAGGAGACCGGATCGGTCGAATCTAAGACCGTCTATAACGAATGGCTTGCCTGGCTCAAGCAGAGCATCAGATGATCCTTCCCCTCATAACACCTTCTGGTTGAAGCGCCCTTTCCAACAAATTAAAGCTGACGCAACAAATATTCATAATGTCTTTGTTCGGTAAGAAAAAGAGGGTCCATCGGCACCCGTCTCCTTATCGCGGCGTGAGCATTCCAGAGCAATCCAATAGGATAAGCATATCGTCAAGAGAGTTTAGGATCTACAAGAAAAGGGCCGAGAGGAAGCTTTCCATCTACGAGAGGATGGCAAAGGCCGCCGAGAAGCTTCTGAAGGTCAGCTTCGACAAGAAGACCGAGGATGAGCTGGCGAAGGCCATAGATTTCACCGGCCTTCGGATATCCCCGCAGGCGCCGTTCTCTTTATTCCTGATAATGATATTCCTATTCACGATGGCATCGCTGTTCCTTTTCGCCTTCGCCGTCTTCACAAGCCCCTTCTACATCATCGCCGCGGCGATCGGCGGCCTCGCCGTCGGATACTACATGCTCAGGTATCCGATAAACCTCATGAAATCCCTTAGGATAAAGGCGAGCTCCCAGGTAGTCCTGGCGATACTCTACATGGTCGTGAGCATGCGCATCTCGCCCAACTTGGAAAGGGCCCTTAGGTTCACTTCCTCCAACATATCCGGGGCACTGGCATGGGACATGAGGCGCCTCATGTGGGATATCGAGATGGGCAAGTACTACTCCGCAAACGAGGCCATGACGGATTACATCGCGAAGTGGAAGGCGGAGAACGAGGAGTTCTCCGAGGCCCTGAGGCTGATAAGGGAATCGCAGCGACAGGTCCCCGAGAAGGGGGAGAGGACGCTGGACGAGGCCCTGAGGGTGGTCCTCGACGGCACGAGGGACAGGATGAAGAAGTACGCACAGGACCTGCAGATGCCCGTGACTATGCTTCATATGATGGGGATCGTGATGCCCATACTGGGCTCGGTCATGGCCCCGATGGTCGCGGTCTTCATGTCCGACTCGATAACCCTATGGCATTTCCTCCTGGGCTATGACATAGCCCTGCCGATAATGCTGCTCTGGTTCATAAAAAACATACTAAGCAAGAGGCCGGTCACCTTCTCCCAGGTAGACATATCGAAGCACCCCGACCTTCCGCCCGCTGGAAGCATAATGATAAAGTCCAAGAGGAGCAGGGCGGCGATCCCGGTGTTCCCGATAGCCCTGCTCATAGGGCTTCTTCTGATACTGCCAAGCATCCTTTATTTCGCCGAGCACCCCGATTACATGGTGACCCCCTCCAAGGTCGTCGACGGCAACGTCGTCTATGAGGACGTCGAAGACCCCGACAGCCTGTATACGCTGATCATGTCCCTTATGATCATCATCGGGGTAGGCGCGTCCATATCATTCTTCTTCATAGTATCGAATATCCAGAGGTCTAGGATCGAGAACTCCGTGTACAAGATGGAGTCGGAGTTCGAGCTCGCCCTCTTCCAGCTGGGCAACCGTATATCCGGTGGGACCCCGCTGGAGATGGCTGTCGAGAGGGCCAGGGACGATGTCAAGGACCTGGAGATAAGCAACCTCTTCGAGCTTACGATTCGGAACATGAAGACGTTCGGGATGACATTCGAGAACGCCCTGACCCACCCCAAGCTCGGCTCGCTCCGCTACTATCCCAGCAGTCTGATTCAGAATGTCATGAGGACGATAACCGACACCGCCAAG
>CAYRIP010000121.1:0-2944 GCA_964424395.1 uncultured archaeon
CCGACCTTCCTGATGTATGCCCGGATGTTCTGGTTCTCCAGTATGTAGGCGTTCGTGCCGCTCAGGTCGCCCTCGTAAGCCATCGCGTTGAGGTTGGAGCCTATGATGAGGTTTCCCACCTGCTGCATGCTCCTGGGCGACACGACCATTGCGTCGGTGTCCAGGACCCATATCATGGTGTCGGTCAGCGGGTCCAGCGTGGTCGTTCCCGCGCCAAGCGTGACGAAGATGCTCCTGCGGCCTCCCCTCCGGTGGTCAGCCACGTCCTGGATGAGCTGGTCCATCTCAAGCATCATCGTCTTTCCCTGCTCATAGGCGCTTGAGACCTGCATGGTGTAGATCATCGGGGCCGCTATGCTGTATACGAGGAAAATAAGCGATATGATGACGGCCAGGAAGATGACCTCGGTGATTATGCTCATGCCCTTGAATGACCCCATCATGTGTAATAATTGTCCCATCATGCTAATATCTCTTTCCTGACGACGTTGCCGGACCGGGAGAGCGTCAGCTCGGAGTAGATGCTGGTCTTGTTCGTGAGGAGGGTGAATGCGTCCTTCTCGCCATCCACGGTCACCGAGGCGTCGTATTTCTTGCCCGACACAGGGAAGAGGGACGAGTTCACCATTCCGTCGCCGGCGTATATCGCCTTCTCCGTTCCGGACACGTTGACATAGAAGACCTTCGGGGAACCCATGAAGTTGCCCGCGCTGACGTTGACCTGGCTGCCGGCCTCCCGGAAGACCAGCCAGTGGCATGTGAGGCCGATCCTTCCCTTTCCGAGCGATGAGACCGAGAACAGCGTGAAGTTGCGCAGGGTCTGGATGGGAGCCGATCCCTTTATCCCGATGTTCAGGGCATGGGGCATCTCCTTCTGAAGAGTCCTTGCTATCATGTTCATGTCGTCGGACCCCGTCCCCGAGATGTCCATGTTCGGCCCCATCCCGAAATACAGGATGGTGCACACCATGAGCGCGCCTATTATGAAGAACTGCCCTTTCATCACTCACCCGCTCCTGTATACATATAACGTGACCTCCGATGGCTCGTACTGCTCGTCACCCGCAAGCACTATCGTGGAGGCCCAGACGTTCTCAACAGACGGTGCCTGCCCGCAGCAGGCGCCCTGCCCGTCGCACACCTGGATGACGTGCCCGTAGCCCGACAGGTAGCCCGTTTCCGATATCATGGACTCTATGGCTGAGCAGTTCATGTCTGCTGCATGATGCCTGAGCCGCGCGTCATCGAAGATCGATTCCAGGACACGAAAGCTCTGGGCCGGCACGTGGGGGCTGGACTGAAGGCTGGTCGCCCCGAGCGCGGCCGCAAAAAGCAGTATCGTCATCCCGGCCATGACAGCCTCCACCGTCTTCCATGCCCCTTTCATCACCATAACATCACGCTCATGTTGACATCGCCGCCTTCGAACAGCATCCCCCTGGCCGGATACACGAAGACCTCCCTCCCGGTGCGCGGGACTGCCCTGCCGCAGGTGTAGGAGGCCCCGGGCTCCTCTATCAGGACGTTGAAGTCGAATGTTATCCCGATATCGCTCTTCTTCTGGGCGTAGCTCGAGTTGGCCGATCCGCAGAAATCGGAGTTCCGGGCGGTGGAGAAGACGTCCTTCATCTCGGCAGCCCAAAGGGATGCCGCATTGGCGGTGCTCTTCGGGACCGACTGGTCGCAGTTTAGGGATGTGTCCAGGTCGGCGTACTCTATGAAGAAGTGGTTGGATCCCTGGACAAGGCTTGCGTTCCAGTGCAGGATCCAAGTAGACCCCGGTCCTGACGGGGACGAGATGACGCAGGGAAGGCTGGCGTTAGACATCTGCTCTGTGACCACCCTTGCGGACATGTTCTCCGGGCCCGACCAGTCCATATAGGCGGCAAGGGTGAAATCGTCCCCTGTGGTTCCGGAGCTATAGGAGGCGGGAACGCTGCTGGCCCGGACCGTGAGATGGTCTATGACCCTGCCTCCCGCTATGGCGGCGGACTCGGACCTCGACATGATGCTCCCCGAGTTGAATATGGTGTAATAGGCGAACGCCCATCCTGTGAACATGAGAAAAATGACAAGGGCGACTATCCAGTCGATGCGCATACTTAATTGTTCTTCAAGCTTGATTATATGCTTATGCCGGCATCATCGCGCTCTCTCCCGAAGGAACACAAGGGCTGCCCTCATCCAGGAGAGCAATGACCCATGCCTCAGCCAGCCCAGCCAGAGCACCAGGACGAGGGCGATCAGCCCCGCCTGCCAGAGCCAGTCGTGGATGAAGATGGCGGCATCATAGCCGTACGCCGACTCGGCCATAACCACAATGATGATCCTTGCCATGTTCCCAAGATATATCAGGGGTATGCCTATGGCTATCCCTATGGCCCTCTTCTTCAGGGTGACACCGAGCGTCGCTATCACAAGGGCGGCGAAAGCGAGCATAGACTTCCATCCGGTGCAGTCCTCCCCTATAAGGAACCTGAACGGCTGGTCCTCCCCGACGCTCATCAGGAGGCCGTCCCTTGAGACATCGTATCCGAAAGCGTCTATCATGAAGAAGGTGTTGTCTGCGACCAGGGACTGAAGAGGCATCATCCCGACATTGAGCCAGATGACAAGATAGAGAGGTATCGAGAAGATCGTGAACCTGATGATGAACTGAAGCGTCCTCCAGAGCCTCTCCTGCTCCTTGGTAAGCTTGGGCATCCCTGGGATCCTAATGAAAACCACCATCCAATAGATTTATATTTCTGATACTGATATTATAAGGATTGAATTATAATGCTGTTATAATATATCCGGTGATCATGAGTGAGATGCAAGTGCGAAGTGGCCGTCCATGACATAATGCCCGTGGCCAGGGCGATGCTGGCGAAGAAGCTGGTCGACGGATACGACATGTCCCAGACGGACGCCGCCAAGAGGATGGGCATGTCCCAGCCCGCCA
>CAYRIP010000122.1:0-2941 GCA_964424395.1 uncultured archaeon
GAAGGGCGATCAAGGGATATAAACGGTCAGACCTTTTTCTTGTCTCCAAGGCATGGGCTTCCCATCTGAGACGAAAAGACGTGTTGAAGGCCTGCGAATCATCACTGAAGCTTCTTGGGACATCATATCTGGACCTCTATCTCATCCACTGGCCGAGCGAGCGGGCCCCCCTTGAGGAGACGATGGCTGCCATGGGAGAGCTTGTGGGTAATGGGATGGTCAGGAGCATAGGTATCAGCAATTTCGACATTAGGTGGTCTAAGAGGGCGATTGATGCATCAAAGGTCCCAGTCTCTGTGAACCAGGTCGAATTCCACCCGCATCTGTATCAGAAAGATTTGCTGGAATTCTGCAAGGATGAAGGCATTGTGCTGACTGCCTATTCACCCCTTGCCCGCACGGAAGTCCTCGGCGATGACGTCTTAAGCGGCATTGCTGAGAGCCACGGGAAGTCTGTGGCTCAGGTGAGCCTACGCTGGCTTGTTCAGCATGGTATGGTGGTCATCCCGAAGTCGACATCTATAGAGCATCTGCGTGAGAACATGAATATATTCGGGTGGAAACTCACCAAGAAGGAGATGGAGGCTATCGATTCCATAGATATTTTCAAAAGGCAGGTCAATCCTGTCATGCACAAGATCCCGTTCTTCGATACTGTCGCTGAGAAGTACATGAAATGGAGCACCAGAAGGAACGATGGGTAAGGTTCTTTTGAGACACATCAACCGAATTTCGGATAGCATCCTGGGAAGAAATCCAGCTTGAACTCCTTTGACATTATCACAAACTCGAAATTCTGGAAGATGTCTGGGAACCTCTCTTTCATATCGAAGATGACCTCCTGGAACCTGTCGTAGCTCTCGATCTCGAAGTCCAGCTCGAAGTCCCAGCTACCCATGACCCTCTGAGGCCAGACAGCATCCGGAAGGGAAGAGCAGTATCCGACGAACTCGCTTAACCTTTCCTTGGTGGACGGGCGAAGATATATTATGGCCTTGCAGAAAATGTTTCCCATCTTCTTTGGGTCCAGATGAACCTTGTATGCGAGGATGATGTTCTCCTTCTCCATCCTCCTCATTCTGTACTGGACCACTCTTGGGGTGGTATTAAGCCTGGAGGCGATCTCCCTGACCGGCATCCTCCCGTTGTTCGTTATGATCCTAAGGATCTCCAAATCAGTATCATCAACATGCGCAGGTTTGTCGGAAAGCGTATGGTATATTATCCTTTTAATATCCGTTGAAGACGAATCGCTCAGAAATTCCCTCAGGTGGTGGGCCAGGTAGAGCGTCGTGGTCATGGCCTTCTCCTGGATATGCTCGCTGAACCTGTTCATCATGTTCTGCACCTCCTGGTCGAACTCGTTGATGTTGTGGACAAGGAATCCGATTATCATGTCCCACCTTCCGGTGCATGTGATGTCCCATTCCGTCTTCTTGTGGTTCTTGAAGTAATTCCCTATCTCTTGGATTTTCTTGCTGTCGACGTCCCTCAGCCGCAGATAGAGCTTGTACTTGACTATGCCGATCTTGAAGTAATTCGTAAGCGTGTAGAACCTGATGATGGGCCCACTCTTCATAAGCCTGTCTATCCTGTATTTCACTACCTCCTTGCTCAGCCTGACCCTTCTTCCTATCTCCGAATTGGATAGCCTGGCGTTCTTGTCGAGCTCATAGAGGATCTTCCTGTCCTTGGAATCCAGCTTATACATCGACTTCATAATTTATCATTATTACATATATATATAAATTATTTGTATTATCGATAAAAAAACATATTGTTGATTTTATAAATAGACTGATTTTTTCTTTAGTGAGGATGGTGCGATGGAATGGAAGAGGTGGATTTCACATTCGACGACTTTTCGTCCGAGATGCAGGACTACGAGCTGAAGAAGACGAGGAGCTTTGACAGGATGTGGAAGATAGGTTTCGGGGGCAGCATCCTGCAGATCCCTGAGATACACGGCGACCTGATATATTTCGGGTCTTGCAACAAGAACGTGTACGCCGTAGATATATGGACCGGCAATCTGAGGTGGAAGTTCCATACGCAGGGAATCATCCTGGAATCCTCGCCCACCTACTGGAACGGCAACATCTACATAGGCTCCTTCGACCACAACCTCTACTGCCTTGATGCCCTGACGGGCGAGCTGAAGTGGAAGTTCAAGACGGAGGGCGAGATTGATTCCAAGCCCTGCGTGAGCAAGGAGATAGTCTATTTCGGCTCAAAGGACCATCTGGTATACGCTGTCGGCGCGATGACAGGGATGCTCATATGGAAGTTTAAGACAAGGGACGAGATATCCGCAAGCCCCGCAGTCTACGCGAACAAGGTCTACATAGGCTCGTTCGATAAGGTTTTCTACTGCCTTGACGCGGATACAGGCCAGCAGGTCTGGAAGCTCACCACTCAGGGAGAGAACCACAACATGCATCCACCACTCGTGCATGAGGGCGTAGTCTATTTCGGCTCCTTCGACAACAACCTCAGAGCGGTCGATGCCGAGACGGGTGAGCTGATATGGAAGTTCCCCACGGGGATTTACGGCAACGCCGGTTCGCCTGTCTATCACAAGGGCGTTTTCTATCATGTGTCAAGGGACGGCCATCTCTTCGCCCTGTCACCCTCAGGCGAGCAGCTTTGGAAGCACACCAAAAGGGAGCCGTTCGGCGTTCCTGTCATCCATGATGACAAGATATTTCTCGGGAACGAGGATTTCAACCTGTACTGCCTTTCCCTTGAGGGCAGTCAGCTGTGGTCCTTTCGGACAGAGGGATTCGTCTACATACAGCCCGCGGTCCACGCCGGACGGGTGTTCTTCACCTCATGGGACTGTAACCTCTACTGCGTGGACATAGAGACCCAGCGGCTGATCTGGAAATTTCGCACGGAAGGCGGGCCATCTTTCATACCTCCCCCTTATGAGGGATTCGAG
>CAYRIP010000123.1:0-2895 GCA_964424395.1 uncultured archaeon
CCGCAGCAGGCTGTAGGCCGAGGTCGGGTTCCCCGGACCCCAGATCGTCGCGAGATTCAGGTTCCACAGGAACATCGTCCCGACCCACTCGCGCTCCTCACCCATCTGAAACGCGCGCACGATGTAGTCCGCCTGCTGGTCCTCGCTGACCTCGCGACCGTATTCCCAGCCCGTAGCGTCCATGTCGCCCATCTTGTCGATCGAGGGCCATCCAAATTCGGTGGGCCAGAGCTGGCGCTCGGCGTCCCCGTACTCCAGCATGATCGCGCGATAATCCTCCAGGGTGTCCCGGAAGAACAGCATGGTCGTGTGCAAGGAGATAACGGGAAAGACGCTTCCTAAGGCGACGGTGTTCGTCGAGGGACTGGTCAACGGGGACCGTGACCTGGACGGTAAGCGCTACACGAACGCTTCCAAGGAGATACTGCAGCTCTTGATGTCCGCATCAAACAATGCGGAGTTCAAGGGCCTTGAAGCTGAGAGGATGATCGTCAACGCGTCCGCCCACAACGGCTTTCGGTTCATGAGGAACAGGAGATTCAAGATGCGCAGGCAGAAGCGGAAGGTGACAAACATCCAGCTAGTGCTGAAGGAGAAATGAGACAAGGTGATGATGCATGCTTAATAAATATTTCGTAAAGCAGGGGATAAGGGAGGTTTCCATAGAGGACTTCATAAGGGATAACTTCCCGAGCGCCGACTATTCGAACATAGAGCTGCAGAGGACCCCTCTGGGGCTTAAGGTTCTAATCTACACCCACAAGCCCGGAAGGGTCATAGGCAGAAGCGGGAGCAAGATAAACAGGATGAGCGAGATGCTCAAGAACAAGTTCGAGCTTGACAACCCGCAGCTCGACGTGAAGTCCATAGGGAATCCGAACCTTGACGCGAAGATCGTCTCCAAGCAGATAAAGACCGCGCTTGAGAGGGGCTACAACTACAAGAAGATCGGAAACCTGTCGATGAAGAGGGTAATGGAGGCAGGGGCAATAGGGGTGCAGATAATAATCAGCGGAAAGCTGGGCGGGTCCAAGGGCAGGATCGGGAAGTTCACAGCAGGGTATCTGAAGCACTGCGGCGACTCCGCAGTGAAGCTCGTCGATTACGGCTTCGAGGAGGCCACTACGAGGCCGGGCAAGATCGGCATCAAGGTCAAGATTATGAGGGAGTTCATGGACATCACGGGAGCGATAATGAAGAAGGGCGAAGGCAAGGAAGAGGAAAAGAAGAAGGAAGCCGCCGCCGCAGCCGCCGCAGCCGCAGACGATGTCAAGCGCGACGCCGTGATGGAAGAGGAAGGCAGCCTGGATTTCGACTACCAGGAGATAGAGGAAGAGGAAGTCCCTGAGGCGCCGGCAGAAAAGGAGCCCGGGAAGGCTAAAAAGAAGGCGGTTATCGAAGACGAAGAGCCGGATGAGGAAAAGGCTCCGAAGAAGACCGCAAAGCCCGCCAAGAAGAAGGCCGGGAAGGTCGGGGAAAGGCGGCAAAAAAAGGATAATAATAAAAGCGGGGAAGATAAAGAATAAGCAGGTAGAAAATGGCAATACTTAAGACTCGCGACGCCAGAAAACAGGACAAGTCCGAGCTGGACAAAAAGGTCCGGGAGCTTCGGCTTGAGGTCGCCAAGGAGAAAGCGAACATCGCTATCGGCGCTCCTGTCTCTTCTCCTGGTAAGATGAGAGAGATGAAAAAGACCATCGCCAGGATCTTAACGATAAAAAGGGAAAATTCTTCATGAGTGGAATCTGTCCTAAATGCGGTCTGCCGGAGGAACTCTGCATCTGCGAGACGATGGCGAAGGAAGAGGAGAAGATCAAGGTCTCGCTGATAAAGAAGAGGTACGGCAAGACCGTCACTATTCTTGAGGGCATCAGCAAGGATGTCGACGTGAAGAACGTCTTGAAGCAGCTCAAGACCAAGCTCGCCTGCGGCGGGACCTACAAGAACAAGACGGTCGAGCTGCAGGGGGACCACAAGGCCAGGATAAAGGAACTGCTGGTCAAGCTGGGATTCCCAAGCGAGAAGATCGATGTTTCTTGAGCATGGATTCATCGGCATCCGAAGCGGAGTGCATAGGACATGATAACGCCCCAAAACATCGTCAGGCACGAGCTGATCGGGCTAGAGGTCAGGGTGACTGATTCTTCCGGGACGAGGACGACCGGAAGCGTCGTCGACGAGTCGAGGAACACACTTACGGTCGACGTCTCGGGCTTCGAGAAGAAGTTCATCAAGGACCAGTGCGTCTTCAGCTTCCTGCTGCCGGTCTCCATGAAATGGGTGAAGGTCGACGGAAGGGTAATCGTCGCCAGGCCCGAGGACAGGATCAAGAAGAAGCTCAAGGCCTGGTAGCCGGGCCAGCCTGGCGGCCGTGCTATGATTTTATAAGTGTACCCTTGCATTAATTGGGATGGAAATTATCAATGACGACCAAAGAGTCCAGGACTTGGCTGGAGTGGAATCGCACGTAGATTACGTAACCTCCCTTCATGAAGAGCATAGGATCATGCTCAGCCTCAGGGACAATGTCTATGAAGGCTCATGGGCAGGATTGCTGTCGAGCCTGTATGGGGGCTTGTCTAATGATTCTTACAGGAAGATTTGCGGAAGGATTAAATCGGATATCGTCAGGATAGGAGAGATGTGGGAGTACGAGACGGCGCACGGGGTGAACCTCTCTGACTACGTTTAGGCAAAAAGCAACATATAAAAACCTATCGGCCGTAAAGATTATTCTGGCGAAATAAGAGGAAGTGTTTTCAGATGAAGTACGGAGGCTACCTGCTGCTCACGTTCGTCACATTGATATCGTCGGTCATGATAGAGAACCTGACGCTCTTCACGAGCGTGTTCTTCACCGTGGCTTACGTCATCATGGGCGTGGTAGTGGTCATA
>CAYRIP010000124.1:0-2804 GCA_964424395.1 uncultured archaeon
GCACCGAGCTAATTCATCAAGGAGTTAATGATGACAGATGGATGCTTGCTGAAGCCATCAGAAGGAATATAGATCACGCCCAGTGAAAAGATGATATATATCATGTGCGAACGGAACCCCAAAATTCAGAACCGTTTAACAAATACGGCTGTCGCATAAACCCCAGACCCACTGTCATGGCCGCCGGAAACGACCCAGCTGCCATCCTTCATTTCACCGGAGATAGCCGCTCCGGCGTTGATTCTGGGATCATCAGCATCCGTAGCATCGAAGAAGAACCTGCCACTTATCTTGTCGCTGATAGCACTCTCAAGACATGCCCTGAGTTTACCGTTATCACTTGAACTGACCTGAACCTTCCCCCTCCTGAACCTCCCACCGAATATACTGAGGTCATTGAACGTCACATGCGCTTTGAGCCCCACCTCGTCTTTCGTGACAGTGGGCTTGACGCCGGTTTCCATTTCCCCATATCCAAGAAACCAGTTTCCAACTAGACGGTCAGTGGATGGTCCTGTTGCAGTCCCTGTTTCATATGGCGTTCCGGGCGTGCACACGGCGACTGGATGATACGGGTCATTGCAAGCGCTGTTCTCTTTCGGCAGTTCCGGCAATCCGAAAAGGTCCCTTACATTGCTCTCAAGTTCATTGGTGACTTCCCTGTACATGTCCGTTTCCTTGAGCGTGTTCTCAAGAGCTTCCTTTAGGATATCCGTGACGAAATCCCCAACCTCATCCTGATAATCAAGGGTCGTGTCGCAATTCATGCCGTATGGGAAGAGGGAATTCTCCAGCATGCAGTCAAGCTTGTACATCATATCTGCGTAACGAAGGTCGTTTTTCCTCTTGTCAAGTTCGCTTTTTACCTCGCTGCAGAACATGTCATAGTACCTGACCGAAGCATCGCCAGCATCAGGGACGTACCTTTCCGCCGCCTTGAGCATGCTCGATGATCCGAGGATTATGCCTCCCAGCAGAAGAAGGCCGGCTTCACGCCTTATGCCTTCGCCTATCCCAACCATAGAGCTTGATTCTATTTCTAACCTTTATAAAGTTAACTATATTCACTACTATATAGTAAAGCATATATTTCTATATAGAAAGGGATGTCCTGATACAGAGGTGTGCATTGATCTCCCTCGGGGTTGCCCTGAAGAGGTCCTTCTTGTCCTTTCCCGGGGATATGTATACGTTGCTCCTGTTGAATCCTATAATCTCGGGGCCATCGGAAAGATTGAATGAGAGCAGGTTGATCCAGTCCTCCGGCTTTACCCGGTCGTGGAGGTCGATCGCGTAGTTCCTCGCGGCGAACCATGAAGGGCCGATATCCCTATGGTAGTGATGGCAGCCGCTATATCCCATATCCCTTGCTCCCAGGATATCCATCTCGAGCCTGTTTCGTTTCTCCTCCCTTATCAGGCCTTCCTTTTTGCCCCTCTCGATGTCCAGTATGTCATAGACAACAGCGACCCCGCCATCGCCATAAGCCTTGAGCAAGGTTCCCCACTCGGAGTTGCCTCCTTTGCGGGTCCTTTCTAGAATTTCACCAAGACCATCCTTGTCTTCGATTATTATCCTTTCGGCATGCTCGAGTGGGTAATCCGCCGGTTTCTCCTTTATCCTTCCTGATTCAATAGCAGAGACAAGACGGGATAATCCTCCGCGCAGGCCATAGAAAGCTACCGCTCCGGACAGGGCGAAGAATAGCGACCCGCCGATTATCCTATAATCATCCGATGGGCCATTCACACCGCAAAAGCTCTGGACGGCTCTTGCGCCAAAGCCTGTCGCAAGTAGAAGGCTTGCGGCATCATAGTTGCTCTTTATCGCCCTTCCGATCTGATATGCGATCTGTTCACCGTTCATATTCAAAGTGGCATGAAAAACATTTATCCTTTTGCCGGAAAAGTGGGAAATTGCATGATCATATTAGTTCTGGTGACGGCAGTCTAACACACCTTTCCCACATTCTCCGCCAAATTATAAATAAGTGATCATCGGAATACCACAATATGCCATATTGGGGCCAGATGACATGCAATGCGGGAGGAATAAATGAGAAGGTATACTATTGCCCGATCGACGTCGGGCAGGTCAGATTCTTCTCTCCCCGTTTCAGCACCGATGCTCAGCCTGTCAGGTTCCTGGCAGTCTATGACGGATACGCAGGTGAAGACGACCCGTATGCATATGAGCTAATCCTTGGAAATCATGAGGGCGCCGGGGCATTCACGTTCCCTGATCCGAAGCTGTTACTGCCCTTCCACAGGGTAGCCGACACGAAGCAGAACGTGGTTCGTACAGATGTCAGGCCGGCTGTTGCCGGAAGGGCATATCATTTCGCTATCGGGTTGATTGACAGCTCAGAGGTCAGTGGTGAGAAGCTCGTCGAGGCTCAGGTATGCAACGAGTGGCTGGAGAAGATGAGGCGAATAAGGCCTTACCATGGGTTCTACGGCGGGAGGATGACGCACGAGGCGGTGCGATCCACCGATGCCGACATCATGGGGCTCAAGGACATGACAACTCATTTCAGCGAGCCGCTTACAGACAGCTCGCTGCCTGAAAGGTTCAGGGACGGGGTCTCATACGTGCTTGGCAAGGATGTGGTAACGATATGCAGGAAATTCGATATACCGCTG
This sequence comes from uncultured archaeon, assembly GCA_964424395.1. Classification (GTDB taxonomy): domain Archaea; phylum Aenigmatarchaeota; class Aenigmatarchaeia; order QMZP01; family JAFGSV01; genus JAFGSV01. Next base: position 2,643 of record CAYRIP010000124.1, read on the forward strand.
ACCAATCCCTGATTATGATGCTATCATGGCAGCTATCTGTTAATGCTAGAAATTTGTGAATATATACATTTCCTAAGGCAGGCCAATCTCCCTCTTGATCCCACGGATAGAGTTTATGGCGATATCAAGGAATGTTGAAAGCTCCATGCCGGCCTTATCGAT
>CAYRIP010000125.1:0-2798 GCA_964424395.1 uncultured archaeon
TGGAAGCTCTGGGCCGTGTTCTTGATATGCCTTGCCGTCTCCCAGATGGTGAACATATGGAACACCTTTCCCAACTATGCTGGCATTAGCGTATTCGGGTTCCCCCTTGTCTACTACCAGCACCAGGATGGGACCGAGCTTATTTACTTCAACGTGGTATTCTTCCTCGTGGACCTCCTGGTATGGTATCTGGTGGCCAGGGGCATAATGTACGGGCTGCGCCAGATGACCAAGTACAAGATCTTGAAATGATGATGAGGCGATGATGAGATGTTCAAGGGCCTGCACCATTTCCACAAGAGGAAGAGGATATACCAGAACCACGAGCCGTACCCGCACCCCAACAAGCTCAAGAACGCCATGGACAAGATGATCTATTTCGTCGGCCTCTCCGGGCCGATCATGACCATCCCCCAGCTGTTCAAGATATGGGTCGAGAGGAGCACGAGCGGGGTGGCGGAGATCACATGGGTTGCCTTCCTCATAATCGCCGTATTCTGGTTGGCTTACGGGATCCTCCATAAGGAAAAGCCCATCATAATTACATACACCGGATGGCTCATCATGGACGCGCTGATCCTTATAGGCCTTATTCTGTACTGACTTCTTTATCGGTCATTTTACCCAGAACGAGGGCATTCACTTGCCGATCTTGCCCCTTCTCTTCACAATCTTTATCCTCTTGATCTGATTAGGTTCTTTCCTCCCGACGTCCATCACGGTCAGCGTGAAGTTCTTGAGCTTGATTGACTTCCCCTTCTTCGGCCTGCCCTCGAAGCGGGCGGAAAGCAGCTCGGAGATCGTGGCGAACTTGCTCCTCAGGGGGATGCCCATCTTCTCCTGGAGGTCCTTTACGAGCATGTCGCCGTTCACTATCGCAGTCTTCCTGTCGATCTTATGGACCCTTACCCTCTTCCTGTCCGACTCGTCATATATCTCACCGACTATCTCCTCGAGAAGGTCCTCCATGGTGACTATCCCGGCCACCCGCCTCTTCTTGTCGTACACGACGGCGAGGTGGGCGCTGTTCTCCCTCATCTTGTCGAAAGCATCATCCATCATGTCGCTCTTGTTGACAGAAATGACCCGGTCCATGACGTTCTCGACGACTATATCGAAGTTCTTGTTCTTGATATGCGGAAGGATGCCCCGAAGGTTGACGACTCCGACGATGTTCTTCTTGTCCCTCTTATAGACTGGGATCCTGCTGAATTTGGTATGAAGCATCGTGCCGATGACATCCATCAGCTTCTCGTGGGTGCCTATAGAGATCATCCTATTCAGCGGCGTCATCGCCTCGTCCACCTTGCTGTCCCCGAAGTCAATGACGTTCTGCATCATCTCCGACTCGTCCCTCTCGATGACGCCGGCCTCGGTGCCAAGTGACAGCGCGGCGATGATCTCCTCCTCTGTTATCTCGTCCTTTGCGGTCCTTGCCCCGCTGATCCTTAGGACCCCCTTGCTTATGAATTCGACTATGGCTATGACGGGATACAGGATGTATGTCAGTATATAGACCGGTTCTGCGATTATAAGGGACATCCTCTCCGCGTTCTGGTGGAAGAATGACTTCGGCACGATCTCGCCGAAGATCAGGATAAGAAAGGTCATTATGCCGGTGGCTATGCCGATCCCGTACGAGCCGAAGACCTCGGTGAACACCATCGTCGCGAGGGCCGCCGCCCCGATGTTTACGATGTTGTTTCCGATGAGTATCGTGACAAGCATCCTGTGTGGGTTGGACTTGAGCTTCTTCAGGGTCTTCGCTCCCCTTCTCCTGGCCCTGACCAGCTTCCTGACCTTGATCTTGCTGAGCGAGAACAGCGCGATCTCGGCTCCCGAGAAGAATCCCGACAGGGCAATAAGCGCGATCAGCACGAATATTTCAATCAACACATGAACCAACTATGCTATATTATAATACTATATATTAGCCTTCCATCTAATTTATTTTTTCCTTCTCTTGGTCTTCTTCCTGCGATATATATAGAAAGCCGCGATCACGACATACGTGAATATGATGATGAACGAGAAGACCGCCAGGTAATCTATCCCTGGAGCTGGGATTATCGGCCCAGTCACGGTGGTGTCTCTGCAGGATGGGCCTGAAGCGTCGCATCCATTCGCGCACCTTTCGGATATTTCCCATCCGCTGCCATCCGAAAGGCACGACTGAAGCTCCCCTTCATAGCATCTACTGGCCCCGGGATCGCAGTATTGCCCGGGCTGCCCGGGGGATATGCCCTCATCGCCAAGGGAAACCGCGTAAACCTCCGATAGCATGGAGTCCATCACGCCCGAGCTCTTGGTCCCGCTCACCTCATAGGTGACCGTTATCACCTGGTTGGGGATCATGACAGGGTATACTATTATCCACGATGGGTCCTCCTCTACCACCCTGACCATCCCGCCGGGGGCGGTCACCTTCACGAGGCTCGCGTTGCTTGAGAAGGTCTTCGGCACTCTCTCAAATAGCGTGAAATTCTTGGCTTTCATGGATCCTTCATACCTTATCCTAGTCGTCATCCGGGATGCGGATCCTGTATAGTTGAGCATCCTCATACCGGACACAACCGGAGTGATCTCGGCGGAGAGGTTGAGCATGTTTTTCTTCATTTCCTCGCCAAGGCCAGTCTTTAGGAAGACGTGCTCGACCGCCGCCTGGAGGCCGGTGTTGTTGATCAGCTCCACGCCTGGGAAGAATGTCATGTCTATAGTCACGTTCTGCGGAGGACCTGCGGGACCGAAGCTGCTGATACCGCTGGGCCCGCTCGGCGGGTCTTCCGGGGGCTGGGTAG
>CAYRIP010000126.1:0-2794 GCA_964424395.1 uncultured archaeon
CTCCTCGGATTGCATGGCCAGGAGCTCAGCTTCTCCACCTTGGTGTCAAGCCAGGCTGTGTATGCTCCCGACACGGCGAAGAGTGGCGTTGCCAGCCCGAAGCTCGCAGCCGACAACGCCGCGATGCCGATGTCCACCGTAACGGAGCCTGCGAATATCATGGCCTTGTACATAAACTCCTTTCTGTCGTCGCCCTGGAAGCAGTAGCCCTCCAGGTCGATGGTCTTCACGCTGATCGCGTCCACATTCAGGGGCGGGAAATCCTGTTCGGTGGCCAACCCGAAAAATAGGTTGGATGACTTGAAGGATCCCCACGCGCCCCTCAGCATCGATTGTGTATGGCATACCTTGATTCCTTGGGCATCCTCCGGGATCGTGCTGTACTCGGGGTACTCGTCCCTGTCAATCGAAGAGATGGGAATCATCTCGGGATTCGTGAAATACAGTGGGTATTTGGTAAGGTAGTCCTTCTCCTCTCCTTTGAAATAGTACCGCCATCCGGGAATGCCAATGCCCCACCTCTTCTCCAGGGTGTAATGGCCGCACACGTTATCTTCTATGTTCTTGATGCAGTCTGCAAGTTCGTCTCCGTACTTGTCCTTGCACTGCTCTTTTGCGATCCTTCCGACGTCGCATTTCTCCACGGCGCATTCAGCCTTGCCGATCTTGATCTCCAGGTCGGCCTTGCAGGGCGAGGCGAAGTAGAGCCTCTGCGGGCCTCCAACCGGGTCGGATGACCAGATGTTCTGTGGCCTCCATAGCTGGATGTAGTAGTCAGTGGCCTCGGACGCGAGGCTTATCACGTCCTCTGGGTAGACTGTCTGGTGAAGCGTGATCGTGTTGAGGCCGTGCGGGTCGTACTTCTCGTTGGCTTTGTCGGTTACGGTGCTCATTATGCCGATCGACTGCAACAGGAGGCAGGCGCCCGTGCTGGTTGCCCCGGTCGTCAGGAAGGCGCACTGGGTAAGGGCCTTTGGCGCTCCCCATTCATCGGCCTCCTGGGCGCTTGGCAGCAGCCCCACCTCGTCAAGCGCCTCTATCCCGTAGTACCTAAGGCTCTTGCTGTTAAGGACGTATTCTGATATCACGCCGTGCTGCCCCTGGGTTATGTATTCCAAGGTCGCGGCAGGCATGTTCTTTGCCCTCCTTGCCGCGCTCAGCACCAGGTTCTTTATGTTGGACCTTATAGAATCCTTGTAGAGCGAATTCTCTATCGATTTCTTCAGAGCATTTTGGGCAGCAGTCTTTGACAATGGCGTATCGAATGTCGCTTGTTCCAGGAGTGGCTTGAACAAATCGTCACCGAAGTATCTGCCTTCACTGGTGAATAGGCCGTCGACCATGGTGTCGAGCTTGCGCCACGACTTGATCCTACTCACGGCGGCCTCCAAGACCTCCTTGTTTGCCTTATCGCCGACGACATCTGCGATAGCCTTTGGAACCTCGATCCTTACCTGGGCCTCGAAGAAATCCTTAAGCGTCTGCTCGCTCAGCTCCTTGCCGAAGTCTGTCTTCGCGTAGAACCTGACTAGGTCGTCGACCGCCTCCTCCGGAGACATCCCCTTTACGATATTATTTAGCATCTTGGTTACCATCCCGGCCCTCTGCTGCCCGGATACCTTAATGCCTTTCGCTGCAAGATTGTCTGCAATCTCCTTGAACCCCTTCTCGAAGCTCTCGCTGACACCTTTCCTGAGGCTCTTTTTCAATATCGGCTCGCTGAATGTCGCGAACGCATCGACAGCCCTAATGCCGAGCTTCTTGAGGCCGAACCTCGTGATAAGCCTTCCGAACGTCCCTCTTAGCGCCCTGCCGAGCGTCGCGTCTATGATCTCCTTGACGCTCCTTCCGGTGATCTTGGATATGCCCTTGCCTACGAGCGGTATCATGTTTATCGCAGCGCCGATCGTCATGGAAAGGACAAGGAAATCATCGGGGTCGGTAAGCCACGCCGCCTCCTCCCCCTCAGGGAATGCCTCGTAGTAGAGGCCGAAGTCGGGGTCCCCAACGCCTGTTACGAACCTCCTGGACTGCTGGATGTCCGAGACGTCCTGGGGGAGATTGAAGTTGTGCAGATAGCAGGTCACGTCGCTTTGGCGGAAGACGCAGTCGAGGCTCCTGACCCTTACCGGATACTCGTTCTTGCTGTAGCCGAAATTCGTGCACGAGTGGCTCTGGGGGACCGGTATGTAATCCTCAGAGATTATGAAATCCCTGTATGCGAGCAGCCCTCTCAGGTCCTCAACCGTATTTTCGGCATCATCCATTGCTTTGAAGAGCTGATCGCAGGTCTCTATTGCCTCCGTTCGGAACCTGCCGAAGGTCTCGATGTTGAATATGTTGGTCGGCAATACCTCCTTTTGCGATACCGGGCCTGACTTGATGGCTTCGAAGAAATCTTCAGCGGAAATCCTTATATCCGTTATAAGTTCGCCGTCCTTGTAGGCATACACGAGCAGCCTGTCCCCGGTGCTGCGCTTTGTCAGGCTTCTGATGACAAGATCCGCCTTCGCGCCGGAGACCAGCCCGACAGGCATGACCGCGATGTCACCGAGCTTGAATATCTTCTTGAGTTCGTCGGTCGACCTGCCCATGACCTTATCGGTTCTCGGTGACATCACACCATCCGGCTTCCCGTCCCCAGTGAAGTCGATGCTGGCCACCTCCATTTTTTCCTTCACTCCCTCGAAGCTCTCCTTCCAGACCTCGACTATCCTGATCTCGTCTGTAACGTATACCTGACCCACCGCAAGCTGGTCCTGGGATTTTATGACCATCTTGAGCTTGCCTGAAG
>CAYRIP010000127.1:0-2772 GCA_964424395.1 uncultured archaeon
GAAAATGTGGTGTCTGCATCTAGTGTTAATGCATTCAAGGGAAGGCTCGACAACCTTTCCGAATACCGCTACGAGGACCTCGAGGAGCTCCAGGACGCTGTCAACCAGACGCTCAACCTCAGCGGCATCACTTTCTTCGATTCGGGAAAGAATAAATAGACCGGGAAATATGTTTTAGTTATGAAAAATGATAACGTCATGGATATTGCCAAGAGGAGAGGATTCTTCTGGCCTTCCTTTGAGATCTACGGGAGCGTGGGGGGCTTTTACACTTACGGCCCGCTCGGGGCCCTTCTCAAGCTTAGGATAGAGCAGATGATCAGAAACCACTACATAAACAACGAGGGCTGCCTGCTCATCGAGGCCCCGCTGCTTTCGCCTGAGGAGCCATGGGTTGCCAGCGGCCACGTGGAATCCTTCACCGACATGACAATCGATTGCGACAAATGCGGCGAGCCCTACAGGGCGGACCACCTGCTTGAGGAAAAGACAAAGAAATCCACCGAGGGGATGAGCCTCACGAAGATTAAGGACCTCATAAAGAAGCATGACGTGCGATGCCCCAGGTGCGGGGGCTCCCTGGAGAACATCTATGATTACAACCTCATGTTCAAGACCCTAATCGGCCCGGGCAAGAACAAGATCGCAGGGGCGCTCAGGCCCGAGACCGCCCAGACGACATACATGCCGTTTCGTAGGCTCTTCGAGCTTGGAAGGAAGAGGCTGCCGCTTGGAGTCATCCAGTTCGGCAAGTCCTTCAGGAACGAGATATCCCCAAGGCAGGGCCTTGTCAGGCTTCGGGAGTTCTCCCAGGCCGAGGCGCAGTTCTTCCTTGACCCAAAGGATAAGGAAAAGCATTCAAATTTTGACCTCGTCAAGAAGAAGAAGCTGACAGTTCTAACCAAGCATGACCAGGTGAAGGACAGAAAGGAAAATGTGATGGAGGCTAGCGGTTTGGTGAGGAAGAAGCTCACAAACGAGAATATCGCATATTTCCTAGCAGTTTCCGTTAAATTGTTCGAGGACATGGGCATCGACGGCTCCAGGCTGAGATGCAGGCAGCACAAGGATGATGAGAGGAGCTTTTATTCATCGGATACATGGGACGTTGAATACGTGTCCGACTCATACGGGAAAATAGAGCTGGTCGGCATCGCTGACAGGACGGATTACGACCTCAAGAGGCACCAGGAATTCAGCAAGCAGAGCATGGAGGTAAACATTGAGGGCAGGAAGTTTATTCCTCACGTGGTCGAGATAGCCTACGGGATAGACAGACCGGTATACTCCGTCATCGAATCATGCCTTCGAAAGGACGGCGACAGGACTTATTTCTCCTTCCCCCCGACAGTCTCCCCTTACCAGGTCGCGGTGTTCCCGTTAGTGAAAAAGGACGGCCTGCCTGACAAGGCGAAGGAGATACAGAAGACGCTTCTGGACGCTGGATTCTACGCGCTGTACGATCAGGGCTTCATAGGAAGGCTTTACTACAGGCAGGATGAGGCCGGCACGCCGTTCTGCATCACTTACGATTACGACTCGAAGAAGGACAAGTCGGTGACCATACGAAAAAGGGATGACCAGAAGCAGATCAGGGTAAAGATCAAGGACGTCGTGGATGTCATGGGAGATATCATCAGCGGCCGGGTAAAATTCGAGAAGTCCGGAAAGATGATAAAAGACAGCAGAAAATGAAATCGATACCCTCCAAAGCCATGTTCTTAACCTGAAGATGCAAATTTCGCAGGAAAGCAAATGCGCTAAGCTTAAAAAATTAATTCTGTTTATTTGAAGGATGGGATTGAAGCTGGACAGACCGGGATTCTTTCCTGACTACATGATAAAGCAGATGATAGAACAGAGGATGATTCGCACGGGTTCGAAAAATGGAATCGACCAGGAAAACAATGTCCAGTCTTCGACCTTCCAGCCGACGATATACGACAATATAGGATCGTTCGTTCTGAATAGAGGTGAGACACAGATCATACCTCTGAACGAGAGCCTATGGCTGCCCATGGAAGTGACACCCGTCCATGACACAAGGAGCACGTACGGCAAAGTCGAGGTCGTGGCGGTACTCGCAGACCAAGATGGAAATCCAATCCCTGGGGGCTATCAGGGCGAACTCTACGCGAAGGTCACACCGCGATCATTCAATGTCCGAATTCATCCCGGGCTTGCTCTAAATCAGACGAGATTCATGTTCGGAGAAAAGGAAGAGTGTAAGATTCCCGCCGGCGGACTTGTGAAAGAAAATGCCTACTTCATGACTGAAGATGGTGGTTTGCGGCTTGGGCTCTGCCTGCACACCGAAGCGGGGGATGTAGTCGGGTATTCCGCAAAGGACACTGTAAGAGTCCTGGATCTGGCCGGAGGCAATAAGAGTTGTGACTTCTTCGAGGAGATAATGAGCTGCTTCTCACACACAGCGAATAATACGCTCTATCTGTTCTGGACGAATGACCAACTCGAATTCAGAGAAACGGATCAGCCCTTCGTAGTCGAGATGGCGAGGATGGACCCAACAAACAGGTATCCGGTTAACGGAGCAGGCTTGATCGAGCACGACTCATGGCCAAGCAGGAAGGCTCTGGAGATTAGGCCATCCGCTGGATACACCTTCCATCACGGAGAGGGGGAATGCAACAATTACTGCTATCTGCTTCTTGGAAAACCGACAAGAGGGTATGGACCTCGCAATGGCAACCACAACCTCACGAGGCTGCTCCCCGGAATAATGGAAGTCTGATAACTCAGTATGCCCTTCCG
>CAYRIP010000128.1:0-2754 GCA_964424395.1 uncultured archaeon
CTCGGTGGCTCCTTCCGGTGTTGGTTCTTCTGGCGCAATTTCCTCTGAAGGGGATTGCTCTCGTTCATGCTGCTCTGGAGCTTTTTCAGCTTCATCTTCATCCTGCTCGGCTTCTTTTGGTGGCGGTTCCAGTTCTTGTCCCTCTGGTGATATCCCTCCCGATTCCCCTTCGATGATGACCATGCCGGTGAAAGGCGAGCCACTGGTTGGGAGTGCTCTTTCGTATACCAGATGCCTGATGCCGTTTTCAGCCGCGTAAATCCTCACTGAGCCGTTTCCTCTGACGTAACCCGACAGCGAGATGGATTGCGGAGGCTCGGAGAGCGTCACCGATCTCTCCTGGGACACGTTCGCTTCCCAGCTCATTGCCATCGTCCTGATCTCAGTCTCTTCCCGAATCACCATCCCAGTCGGCTGAAGAACGAAGAATGCGGGGATTATGGCAATCGCTATGGCGAGGATTGCCAGGAAGGCTGTCCTACCCACGTTTGGGACCTTTGGGACGTTCGGTGCCCTGACGCCAAGCTTCCTTCCAGGCTTGGGCGCCGCTTTCTTCACGTATATGTTCTTGACGTTGCCGTCCTTGTCCCTGATGCTCCTGTAGACGTACGGCCCGTAGAGCTTGCCGTTCTTCTTGATGTACCTCTCGTAGGCCATAGCTACCTTCTCCTCCTTCTGAAGTACAGGAACCATCCGAGGTTTATCGCCACAAGGATCACGACCAGGATCACCACCGGGGACTGCTCGAAACCGGGCTGGTCGGCCGTTATCGCTCCGACGCTCACGCCTACGATCTCGGTGAGTATGGACTCGAGACCGACCCGGGTCTTGACCTCCTTTTCGACCGTCCTTCCCGCGTAATGGAGGGTAAGCTTGGCTACGTAGTCTCCCTCGTTGACTCCCTCGGTGTCCCAGTATGCGAACAGGTGCGTCCTCTCGTACGGCTCCATGTCTATGGAGGCGGACTTGAAATCGGCTACCTTGTTATCGCTTCCGTCGCTTACGACCATCTGGGCGTAGACGTCATCTATCGGCTGGTTCCACATGCTCTCCGCCAGGATGTCGAACTTCGCTATCCCGCCGAGCCTGAAGTCCTTGACCGAGACGTCCAGGACATCGACCAGCATGTTCCCGATGTAGAAGTTCTTCTCGGCCTTCCCTGCCTCGCCGTCGTATCTGACGGTCACGATCGCGTGGTACAGGCCCGGGTTCGCATCCGCCTTCCAAGCGGCCGTGAGCTCGCCCCTTTCCATCGACTTGACTCCCTGCGAGCCAGTCTCGATGGTGTCGATGACCTCGTTTGTCGGCCCCAGTATCTGGATCGTCGCCTGGGCGTTCGCAATGTCCTCCGTCCCGAGGTTGTACATCTTGACGAAGAACTTCACGGACTCGTTCGGAAGGGCGTCCTGCACCATCAGCTCGAGCTGCATGAACTTGCCCGGGTATGGCACCTTGACCCGAAGCTGGTGGATGACCGCCACGGTCGCGATTATTCGGGTCTCCCCTTCGGGAGCCTCCCAGCCTGCGGGAAGCTCCATTATCACTATCTTCGCCCAGTGGTCGCCAGGAGTGTCGATCCTTTCAGGAAGCCTGACCCGGTAGGAGACCACCTTCGAGTTGTCCGACTCGTTGAAGCTGATGATATTCTTGTCGAATGTCACGTACTCGCTGAGGTCTCCCTCTATGTATATATAGGCGTTGAACTGCTTGTGCTCGTTGTTCGTTATGGTAAAGGTCATCGTATTGTCCATTCCCGGCTCGAAGTCTATCGTCTTTCGGCCGGGCGTCACCCCAAGGGCGCTTACAATATCTACGCTTCCCATGAACACCAGCAGGGCTAGCAAAGCCGCCAGCATGATCCCCTTGCTTGACTTATCCTTAATCATGTGCTTCCCTCGCTATGAAATCCTGCGCTGAACACTATCGTGGAGCTCTTCACGCCGGAACTCTCCCCGGACGGCACCTCGACATAGAGCTCTATCTCGGCCTCGTCTGTGTTGTCCGAGTAGTTCAGGTATGAGATGGCGGAGCCGTTCACTATCGGGATCGGCGTCCAGCTGACCGTTGTGTTGCTGCTTGACCAGTTCAGCGATCCCTCCTCGCCGGTTACGTTGTCTATCATGTACCTGAAGTAGTCTGATGGGGCAGGCTGGGTGTCCCATAACAGGTCGGATGATGTTATGTTGATATCGACGAAGCAGTTGCCGTCGTTTCTCAGCTTGAACGGGCCGGGGCTGTCATCGGTGGTGTCGTTGCCTAGAAGCGGCATTATGGAGCCGAACTCGACAGCGTCGACATAAAGTGTTATCGTGACGTTGGAATCGAGCGTGAAGTTCCAGATGTCGCTCCAAACCCCGTAGTGCTCGCCATCGAAGGCCCGAACGGACCAGTTGTAGTAGTAGTTGTCGTCCCAGAAGTACAGCAGATCCTGTGTTGGCGTGTAGTTGCAGTAGCCCCCGCTGCAGTTGACGGATCCATCGATGAGAATCTCCCTGTCGTCATTAGAGCAGCTGTCCCCGCAGGTGATGTTAATAGTGTAGTTCAGCGAATCGCCATCGTCGTCGCTTCCCGTCTCCCAGCTGAACATCGGAGTGATGTCGGTCGTGCTGCTGGCATTTACGGGTGTGGTGAGGTTGACCTTGTACGGCGGCGTGTTGTTGATGATCTCGGTGGCGTTCTCGGTGTCGTTAAGGCCTGCCGTGTTATAGACGGTGACCTGGCAGGTCCACTGCACGTATTTGGTGTGGTTCTCGT
>CAYRIP010000129.1:0-2727 GCA_964424395.1 uncultured archaeon
AAAGAACAGGATGGCCGTGACCGGCGGCTCGGACGCGCACTGCATCAGGGAGCTGGGAAAGGGCCTGACCATCGCGGAGATTTGTAATGTAAAAGAACTATACGACGCTATCAGGAGGAGGAAGACCAGCATATTCGGCCAGGAATCAAGCCCTTTCATCCATGCCGTGACTACCTTCGCAAAGCTCGGCATCATCGGCCGCAAATATTAATTATCGTCTCCGTCTTAGGATTCATTCCAGGGACTTGATCTGTCTCTTATAGAATCCAACAGCGTTCTTCAGTTCATCCTTTCCCTTCTCGGTGATGCTGTACACCTTGCGCCTTCCGTCAGCCCTCTTTCTGACGAACCCCTTCCCAGTGAGGTGATAGAGGACCCTGTAAGCCGTCACGGTTCCCGGCTTGAAACCGAACCTCTCATCAATCTGCTTCCGAAGCATGTAAGCGTGGGTCTCCCTGTCCTGGAGTATCCTAAGGATATATATCCACAGGCAGTCCTTCGTGTTCAGGTCAGCCAGCCTTCGGAGAAGTTTATCGGTCATAATGATTATTTGTTTTACCGACGTAAAATATATAAAGATGCCCCTCTATATTTTATACAGGTAAAACATCATGTCAAAGACAATCAACTTCGCGGTATCGGGAGCTGGAAACTGCCTAAGCTCCCTTATCCAGGGCATACACTATTACAAGGATATGGAATCGGGCGACGTCCCGGGCCTCATGCACGTGAACTTCGGCGGCTACCTGATAAAGCAGATAAAGCCCGTAGCGGCCTTCGATGTCGATGCCAGGAAGGTCGGGAAGGACCTAAGCGAGGCCATCTTCGCCAAGCCTAACTGCACGACGGTCTTCAACAAGGACGTCCCCAAGCTGGACGTTGAGGTGAAGAAGGGTCCCGTGCTTGACGGTGTCGCGTCCCATATGCACGAGCATCCCGAGGACCGGACATTCGTGCTTTCGGATGCTTCTCCCGTTGACGTTACAAAGGAGCTTTCGGACAGCGGGGCTGAGATCCTCATCAATTACATGCCGGTCGGTTCGGAGCAGGCCACCCGTTATTATGCACAGGCCGCCCTTGACGCTGGCTGCGCTTTCATAAACTGCATGCCTGTCTTCATAGCATCGACACCGCACTGGGTGAAGAGGTTCGTGGACAATAAGCTGCCGATAGTCGGCGATGACATAAAGTCTCAGGTCGGTGCGACCATCGTCCACAGGACGCTTGCCAAGCTCTTCTCAGACAGGGGCGTAAAGATCGTATCAAGCTACCAGCTCAACGTCGGGGGAAACACCGATTTCAGCAACATGCTCGCAAGGGACAGGCTCAAGTCGAAGAAGATTAGCAAGACGCAGGCCGTCCAGTCGAACCTTCCGGTCCCCATCAATCCCTACAACCTTCACATATCGCCGAGCGACTACGTTCCCTGGCTGAAGGACAAGAAGCTCTGCTTCCTTAGGATTGAGGGCAGGAAGTTCGGCGACGTTCCCATAAACATCGAGGCGAGGCTAGAGGTGGAGGATTCCCCGAATTCAGCCGGTGTGGTCATAGACGCGGTGAGGGCCGCCAAGATAGGCCTTGACAGGGGAATCGGCGGCCCGCTTGATTCAATCTCAGCATATTGCATGAAGAGCCCGCCTCACCAGTTCCCGGATCCGGTCGCAAGGGACATGGTGGAAGAGTTCATACGGGGCGACAGGGAGAGGTAAGTTCTTCTATTCACATGTTCGAAAATTAGAAGAAAGCTTAAATTCCTTTTTGGTAAATATTCTCGATGATAAGGCGTGCGACGTATTCAACTGCAGTAGGCTCCGACTTTGCAGAACCATATGCCGATAGGAAGATAAAGATAGATATGACCAGCGTGAATGGTCTTCTCTCGAGTATCTCGGATTCCAGATTCGGCTTGACATTCACGATGCCCGGGGGGAGAACGGTTGTCAGCGCCAGGGAAGGGGCGAATGATGCTAATATCTATCTTGAAATATACACAAGGAACTGGTTCAGGGTTGAACCAGAGCTTATTGGAGTCCTCGACGGGTTGTCTGCAGTCCGTCGAAGCGGCGCAAGGCATATGAGGTATTTGTTTGCTGAAGAGAAGGATTACAATAAAGAATTCCTGGAATCCATCTGATAATTATATTATAATATATGAAACCAAATAATGATATGACGTTCTACGAGAACAGGCAGCGCTTCGAGGACCTCTCGATCAAGATAGGCGCGGTATTCAGCAAGATGGGGCTCTCGCCGAACCAGTGGACTATGCTTACGATAATCCCGGCGCTGCTGGCTCTCTACTTCCTTGTCAATTCGCAGTTCCTCTATGCTGCGATATTCTTCATCATCTCCGGATTCCTCGACATGGTCGACGGCGCCGTCGCGAGGGTCATGGGCAAGGTCACCAAGTTCGGGGCATATCTCGACACGATGATGGACAGGTACGTCGAGGCTGTTATTATCCTGGGCCTGCTCTTCGTCTCGCTTCCCTCCTTCGTGATGCCTGCATCGGCGTGGCTGTTCCTCTACTTCATGGGCTCCATGATGACGACGTACGCCAAGTCGGCGGCGAAGGAGAAGGAGGTCGTCGAAAAGGAGCTTAAGGGCGGCATCCTCGAGAGGGCAGAGAGGATGCTCATACTCTTCGCGGGCATACTGCTTGCGATAGTCGATCTTACATATCTCACCTACGTAGTCGTCATTCTGGCAATACTGACGAACCTCTCA
>CAYRIP010000130.1:0-2721 GCA_964424395.1 uncultured archaeon
ATGACGTTCTTCCTTCGGAATATGTCCCTCTTCTGGGCTCTCCCGTGCTCGCCCCTGAATATGGACTCGATCGTAATCTTCGGGGTCCCCCCGTTGACCAGTGCCGACCTGACCGCGAGGATGAAGTTCTTCTGCGTGAAATGCCTCTCGAGCCTTTCCACCCTCATTTTGTCGGCGAACCGCTTGATGATCTTTAGGTCCTCCAGAAGGTTGTCCTTGTACTCCACCCCGATATCGGGCAGGCTGAAGCTGCCGTATATCTCCACAATCCTCTCAACGGTCCTCTTCTCCTCCAGCAGTATGGCATTTATGTAGTTCTCCTTTATCGACAGCAGGAAGTCGGCGTATTTCCTGTTTATCCTCCTGACCACCGGCGCTAGCATGTTCTTGCTGAAGCCGTATCCCTCGTATGCGACTATGTCCATGATGCTCGGGAAGTTCTTAAGCCGCGTGAACTTCCTGTGGACGAAGACCACCGTCCGGCCGGATTCCCTCACGGTCGACCAGAACTTCTTGTATATCCTCAGCCTCTGCTCGTGATCCCGTTTGTCCGCGGCGCAGAATGCGTATTTCCTGCGGTACTCCTCCAGCTTATCCGGGCAGTTGTTCTCTATGAAGAGCTTGTAGAACTCGGTGGACCTCTTCAGCGGCGGCCTGTCACGGTTGAAGTCGATGCCAAGTGCCCTCTTCCTCGGCATGGTAGAGATCACAAGCCTGCCCCCGATCTTCATCCAGCAGAGGCTGGCAACGGTATCGGAATTGTCATCCCTTGACGTCGGCGTCTCGAGCGCCGGCCCGGAATGGGGGGTCGACCATGTTATCTCGTCGCCCTTCTCAAAGACCAGGAATCCGGGTTTTACTCGCATAATACCATATTGTCTTAGCAACTATTTGTTTATTCCAAGTCACCTGCATTGAGGAATTACATGATATCCCTGGATTCCTGAGAAAATCAGCTCTTCTTCTTGCTCTGCTTCTCGATGGGATTTTTCGTTAGAATCGAGTTGGGCATGATTATCAAGGAATGCCCTGAGGTAAGCTTGGTGACGAGGGGCTGTATGTCCTCGACTACCCCGGAGTAGCCCTCGACCTTGATCCTGTCGCCAGCTTTCAGCCTGTTCTTCACCTGTATGCCAGAAGTCACCTCAGGAAGGATGTCCTTCAGGCTGACCGCGGTTATTATGATTATAGTAACCAGAAGCGCGGAGAGCAGAATAGCGAGAGCAGCGATGTCAAGCCCAATAAGAGCGAGCGACATGATAAGGACGACCATACCTATGGTGTACCTCACCAGGCCACCCACGAACTTGCCCAAGTCATGGTCCTGCAGGACCCTGGATCCCGCCTCGCCGAAGACCTTGCCGAAGAAATCGGCTATTATGAAGCCGACGACTATTAGCAGTATCGCCCCTATGGACCTCGGCACGAACGTGGCAATCTGCCCGAATATGTCAGCGACCCCGGACAGGCCGATGGTCTGGAGTATGAAGGTGAAGAACAGTATGTATATCAGCCACTTCACGAGGTCCCCGATCAGCTCGACGACGCTTCCCTTGTATCCTGTGATCTTCAGTACGTTCTCGGCCCATGACTTGGCGGTCATCCTCTTGAGGCCGACCATGCTAAGCAGCCTCTTAGTGATGAATTTGCCTACCCTTCCCACGATATAAGCCACTATGAGTATCAGGACTACCTCGAACACGAGCCAAAGGTTTGGGACGATGTATTCGGGCAGGAGCTTGTTTGAGAAATCAACTGCCCAGGCCCCCACAGTCTGTCCAATGGTGTTCAAATCCATACTCATAATATGCCTTCAATTAATAAATATGCCTTTTCCGGCTCTTTGGCCATGAATCGATGGTCGTGAAAAAATTGGTTTGTTCAGGGCCCCATCCTACTTCTTGAGGACGTCTTTCATAACGGACTTCGCGTCCTCGAAGAACCTCATCAGGATGGGCTTCTCCTGGTGCTCCTTGTAGTTGTTGTGCATGGATTCCATGATGCTCTCGGGGATGTTTACCTTCGTTACCTTGCTTGCCTCCATCAGCCCTGGGTTGAGCTCAATGTTTACGACCTCGGGCTCTTTCCCAAGGGATATGTCGACCCTGGCTATCTGGGTGTCTATCGCCTCGACGGCGTCAAGGGCCAGATGCTTGACCTCCACGTCAAGCTTTTGGGATTTAAGCGAGCCCTGCGCGAACACGACGTCCTGCTCCTTAGTCACCTTCTTTACGGCGGCCACCACATCGGGCTTGGCGACGTAGACCTGGACCATGTCCTTAATGAGGTCCTCGATCAGCACCGGCTGCTGCAGGGACCCGAGAGCCTCTATGATGCTCTTGGCCTCGTTCTTGCCCTTCACGGTCACCCCGGTCTTCTGGGTCGGAACCCTTATCACGACTGGAAAGTCGACCCCGTCCAGGATCCTCGTTGCGGCAGCGACCGACCTGGCGAGATACAGGTTGAGCGTCGAGATCCCCCTCTTGCGCAAGACAGTGAGCTGGAAGAACCTCTCGCTCGCAAGCAGGAACGCTATAGGAGGGATTGGCATGAAAGTGTTCGACGGGAAGAGCGAAAGTAGCTGGTAGGCGAAGTTGTTGAACCTCCTCGGTATCCTGGGCAGGACGGCGTTGAACTTGAGCAGGTCGGATGTCCTGTAAGCTATGCTGAAATCGGCGTTAAGCCCCACGCCTATGCTGTCGATTGGCACGAAGAATACGG
>CAYRIP010000131.1:0-2686 GCA_964424395.1 uncultured archaeon
TTGCACTCGTATCCGATAATAATTCTTCAGATAATTGTTCTGAATTGAGAAAATGCGCAGAATCTCCTTAATAAAGACAGAAGTCATATATTATTGATAGTTATTCAATTTCTCTGGAATGTCCTGGAAAATGAATGATTTATTGGGGGTATGGTATGTCAAGCATATTCGCTAGAAGGAGATTGGTATTCAAGCCAATGGAACAATTCGAGGTCAATATGAGCAAAATGAGTCGTGAAGCCAAAATAAAAAAGATAAATTCTTTTGCTCAACACGACAACTATCAGGTCAAGTATAAAGATGGATTTCTTCATTTGTTGGACAGGATTTTTGTTGAAAAGGGCGAATGGGTAGAAATGAAGACAAATGAGATTTAGGCAGACAATTATTAATGATTTATATATAAGGTTATTTACGCCTTATGCCGAAGGGAGATTGGGCATATTTTAATTTTGCGGTATAATAAAGTGAATGCGGTATTTCACGACATTCTGCGTAAGGGAGAGAGGCTGTGAAAGTGGAGATAGCATCGATTGTGTCGATAGCGGGGTTGTGGAGTTCAGCTCTGACCCGCACAGTGCCTTGAAACCGCCGAGCGCGGAAGTTGTTATGGGAAAACTGCCGGAAAGGTATCATAGACCGGAATACGAAGTTGTTGTAAGCGAGCGTGGATCATATTCCAATGGTGTGGAAGCTGTAGAAAGATGCCCTTTCTCTTTAAAAAAGAACTTATTGAGAGTCAGGTTATGATGCTGCATTTCCATGTAAGGGAATGGTTTTTATCATTGAGCTTTCAAATGATTATTATGAGGTTATTCATCGCATGCGAAATCCCAGAGAACATCCGTGATGATTTGGTTACATTACAGAAAAAGATCGGAGAGGAACACGCGAATATCAAATGGGTGGAGAAAGAGAATATTCATCTCACACTGGAATTTCTTGGTGAAGTGGATGATGCAAAGGCCGATGAGATTAGGGACAGCATCATGGGGATAAAGTCAAAGACCATAAATGCCCATGTATCAGGATTCGGTGTCTTCCCGACGGAGAGCTACATCAGGGTGCTGTGGGTCGGCCTTGAGCCTTCTGGTGAGCTGAATAGTCTTCATGATGAGATAGAAGACAGGCTGAGAACACTTGGATTCAAGCCAGACAAGATGTTTTCAGCTCATGTGACGCTGGGCAGGGTTAGGTCTGTGAAAGACAAGGATGGGCTAGTGAGAAAGATAGAGGAAATAAAGGAAATGATCGGGGAGATGGGAAAGCAATTCAGCATAGAAAGATTCATGCTCAAGAAGAGCACCCTCACTCCAGACGGGCCCGTCTATGGGGACATAGCTGTTGTTGACCTTGTTTAGAATCCCGGCTAGCAGCATATTATCAGAAGAAATCTGATATCTTGTGCTTGGCTTCCTCGTGCCACAGCCACAATATCAATATGGCGGCATCTATCGCTGCGGGTATGTTCTGCATGTTGAATAGCGGGATTATGTGTATCTTCCATGAAGCAAGCGAGAACGGGAACAGCCACATTATTCCCTCGTAAGCTCCTCCCCCGAGCACGTAATCCAGCGTGATATGTAGCAGGATGCCGAAGGCGAGGACATAAAAATACATTGCGAGCTTCTTTCTTTTCATCCTCCAGAGCAGTGCACCCGGTATGATGAACAATACAGCGAAGAATGGTGTATGCGTTATTCCCCCGTGCTGCATCAGCTCGCTTGACACGTTGAACATGCCAAGCATCCAGTTAATAGGTATATCGATATCGGGAAGCAGCCCGCCTATTCCCGCGATCATTACGGTATGCAGAGTGAAATTGTGCTTCTTCTTCGCGAAATAATCCCTGTATATGTCTACGATGATGATGGTTGTCAGAACATGGGTTACGGCGAGCGGCATAAATAAATAATCCCCGTCATCATTTATATTTCGTTCAACATTGATGCTAACCCTATCGGAAAGATTTTCGTCGGAAATGACAAATTTTTTATTCTCCCGCTGACATATAGTATCATGGTGAACTCAGCATTGAACGTGGAATTCAAGAAGTTCGGGGAAATTACCATAAACGGGCAGGTATTCTATTCCGACATGACCGTATACTGGAACGGGAAGATGAGCTACAGGAGCAAGGAGCATGTCGTTGAGTTCGGTGAGTTCATGAAGATCCTCAAGTCCGAGCCTGAGATCGTCGTCATAGGCAAGGGCGAGGAAGGAGTCCTTAAGGTATCCGAGGAAGTGCTCAGGTGGGCGAAGGCCAAGAAGGTCGACCTCTACTTCGAGAACACAGGGAAGGCAGCTGACATCTTCAACGCTTTCGCGAACCAGGGAAAGAAGGTCGTCGGTATATTCCACGTCACCTGCTGATATGGAAAGGACAGGTATCGGAAAACTTTTAAATAGGTTCCGTCCTTATAATTATACTTAAGGTGCTTCAGATGAAGGGTGAATGTCGGATCTTGGAGTGAAAGCGTTTCTGATTTCCTTAGCCCTTCAGCCTTTTCTGGTTCTTCTTCAGTTTCCCCTTCCGTGTGTCTCTTTGGGTGCACGTGTGGATATGTCGTTTCTTCGATCAGTGGTGGGTGGATGCCGTGACCAAGAGGGACTCGGCACCTGCTGCGTCTTCAGGATATGAGCAATCGATAATACTCGTCCATAACGATGACGGGAATGGCTTGGA
>CAYRIP010000132.1:0-2676 GCA_964424395.1 uncultured archaeon
CATCCGGCCGGAAGCATCTTTTTATCGCGAAGTACTTGCCCGGCACCTCCACGCCTTTTGCAAGCTGCCTTGCCGAGCATGCGGTACCGTGCGCTCTGGGCATGAGGCTTGATGCCTTGACCGGATCCCATTTGTATCCCCATCCGGTCGAGCCTGTCCTCCATCCATTCTCGTGTGCTTCCTTGACGTTTTTGACTATCTTCTTAGCGGGCAGGTCACCAGTCTTTGGGCTCTTCAGAGAGTAAGTCTGCGTCCAGTCTCTTGACGGATGGTTCTGCGCCTGGAAAAGGGCATCGAAGTTCCAGAACTCCGATTCTATGATTGGGCCCGTCATCTCCTTGAAGCCCAGCTCGACGAGCTTCTGGCGAACCTTCATCAGGAACCTGTTGTACGGCTGCCTCTTTCCGGGGTAGAGCTTCTCCCCGATAACATTCACAGCGTAGGGACGAAGCTTCGTCTTCCTCCAAAGCCCTGTCTTGATGAGCTCGGGGGTGAGGGTGGCTATCTCCTTGCCGGCGAGGATCATCGCATTCTTGAGGGACTGCTTCTCCTTGCTGGCCAGGTTCCTGCTGATCAGGATGCGCAACTCGTTGTCCGTTGTGCCCCTGCCTTCCGAAAGCTTCCTAAGCGATTCCTGTATCCCCGTCTTGCCTGGGACTTTGACCAGCTTAAGCCTTCCCTTCTCTATGCTGACCCAACCGTTCTTCTTGGCCCACGACAATGCGATATGGAAGTTCTCCACTTTCT
Source organism: uncultured archaeon (assembly GCA_964424395.1). Classification (GTDB taxonomy): domain Archaea; phylum Aenigmatarchaeota; class Aenigmatarchaeia; order QMZP01; family JAFGSV01; genus JAFGSV01. The sequence goes on from CAYRIP010000132.1 coordinate 748, forward strand.
TCCTTGCGACGTCAACGGGCATCGGCTTTTTTAGAATCCTAACAAGTCTCACCTCGGGAAGCCCCTGCTTGAGATACAAGATCCCTTCCTTGGTCAGCGTGTACTTACCTGATGGCTTCAAACTTCTCATCCCCTACTCTGTGTAATAACTTCATCTTAATTAATGATATCGTTCTGTCGATAAAAACCTTTTTTGCGCCTTCCTTTTCAAGCCTCCTGGGCGATGTCTTCACGATATTATCGGAAAGGAACCTGAGCTTGCCGTACCTTCTTATCCTCTTCATCAGCATCGAATCCTCAAGCATCTGCACCCTGGTGTCGAAATAGCCGACCTTCTCAAGGACGCTCTTTCGAATTATAAGGTTCGCGTCCGATACCCCCCAGGATATCTTGAGCTTTACGATCACCTTGTCGAAGTAGCTGAAGAACTTAAGGGTCCTCCGATAGCTCCTGCCTGTGGAATGGACGGGGCCATAGCATGCTATTATCCTCTTGTCTCTAAAGAACGGGAGGAACCTCTCTATCCAGTCCTTTGGGACCTCGCAGTCCGCCCCAGTCATTGCAACTAGTTCCCCCGAAGCGGCCCTGCAGGCCGCGTTGAAAGAATATGAGATGCCCTTTCTTGGCTCGTGAACCACCTTGTCCGCATACCTCTTGGCGACCTGTGCTGTCTTATCCGTGCTGTTGTTATCGCAGACCACGATCTCGCATGGTACGGTCTGTGCCCTAAGAGATTTGAGCAGCTTGTCTATGTAGCCGACCTCATTGTAAGCTGGGATAGCGACAGAGACTAGCATTGCCTTACCACCTTGAACTGGCTCGTGTCCGTCCTCTTGGCGACGGTGAGGTTGAACATCTGCCTGAACCCGAAGAGCATCAGATGCATCTTCCCGCATTCGTCAACCCTCCTGGTCGATGCCTTTATCGGGTTCTTGGTGACGAAAATGACCTTGCCCATCCTCTTGATCTTCATAAAAAGCCCGTTCTCCTCGAAGACCTCGACGCTGGGATCGAAGTACCCCACCTGCTCCATAATGTCTTTCCTGATAATGAAATTCGCTCCCTGGACGACGAACCAAAGTCCAAGCCTTATGCATATCCTCTCGGCGTAGTTCATCAATGAGAAATACTTACTGTGCCTGTCCTCAAGGGGATCCACAGGGCCGTAGCAGCCTATCACTTCAGGGTCCTTGAACTTCTCGACGAACCTCTCTATCCAATCAGAAGGGACGACGCAGTCGGCCCCCGTTATAGCGAGCAGCTCCCCCGAGGCGTTCCTCAGGCCGGTGTTCAGGGCAAAAAGGGCGCCGCGCTTCTCCTCCACGACAACCTTGTCCGCATACTTCCTTGCGATACCCAGAGACCCGTCGGTCGAGCCGTTGTCGCAGACCACGATCTCGCATGGATGCGATTGATCCTTAAGGGACTTAAGGCATCCTGGAAGCAGCTTCTTCTCGTTATAGGATGGCACGACGACAGAAACACGCATGATTACACCCAATTTCAATATAATATTGTTCGGTGTGGGTTTTAAAATTTAAATTCGTTGGTATATGCTTGTTTTATAGTAGGATTGATATTGCTTTCCCTTGGTTATGCATTTAATTCCTAATGATAACTACTGAATATTTAGATGGTGAAGTGATGGCAGCTCAAAATAGAATGAGAATCCCAAATGGACTTGGATTGAAAAAGAATCTTACAGACTACATATTCGCCTTAAGTGTGATTGTTATTGCGATATACTACTTCTTCTTAATGCCTGCGCCTGCTCAAGACGCTGACCTTATTATTTTCTCTCACATGGACACCATTACTCCCGTGGATAATAGCATGTATGGCTATTCGGCTTCCGTTTCAGGGACACCTGAAGTGGTGAAAGGCGTTGTCGGGAGTGCTTTGTATTTCAATGGTCTCGATACGAATATC
>CAYRIP010000133.1:0-2675 GCA_964424395.1 uncultured archaeon
GCAAGCCTGACGGGTAAGAACCGCACGTTTCTGGGATTATCATTCCTTGGGCGGGGGCCGCTTCAGATTATATCGCTCTCGGTCACTATGATGAAGTCCCCGACCGATTTCACCGAGGAGAACGGGACAAGGATCCTTCCCTTGTCGTCCTCCCTGAGGTTCAGCTCAGAGATGTGCTTGGTCGGCTCGACCAGCACCAGGTTCAGCAGCTCTCCCGATTCGATAATGTAATCCAGATCTCCGACGACACCGAACTTCTTTCCAGATTCCTCAGAAATCAAAATCTTTCCAACCAATTCCTTGCTTCTTAATCTTTCTTCCATCTAGACACACCATGAAACCATACGAACTTGATGATTATTATAGATAGAGTCTATTTAAAAATTTATGTATTGATGAACATAGTTTGGAACTTCGGCGATATCCTGTACTTGAATGCCTTGCCTTTCCTCTCCCTCGTAACCATCTTGTCCCGGACGAGCCTTCGCAGGATGTTGTTGACAGACCTCACAGCATTCCCAGAATCGCTGTACTCCTCCGGGCTCATCTCCTTGACTATCTGGGTAGGCGTCATGTCAGCCCCGCTGGATAGTATGTTCAATATGCTCTTCTGCCTGTATGGGAGCTCCTCGAGGTTGTTGATCGCTACCCTCTTCTCGAAATGCGCGCTCTCCTTCAGGAAGTCTGTATCGATGGAGCTGACGTTTTTATCGAGCGCGTTCTGGACGAGGTCGTTGCATGCCCTTAGTATCTCCCTCGGGAATCCATTGGTCTTGTCGAAGATGTACTGTATGCTGCTTGACGTGAACGGCTTCACATCTTCACCACCCATCCATTCCACCCTCTTCTTTATCAGCTCCCTCGTCTCGTTTAGCGTAAGGTTCGTGAGCTCCACCCTGGTCTCGATCCTCCTCCTGAATGTCTCCAGCTCTTCCATGAGCCTCTTCTCGAAGACCGGCAGACCGGCAAGCACGAGCGATAGGTTCTCCACCTGGTCTGTCAGCGTCCTGAGCCATTCTAGCGATTCGCGCGTGGACTCGTGGCACTCGTCGACCAGAAGAAGGAGCCTTTTTCCCCTCGACCTCTTGTTCACCCATTCACCAACTTCATATATCGTGATGTCATCGAACTTTCCGCGTGAAAGAAACCTCTTTACGAATCCCGGCTTGACTATCCCCGCGAAAATGTTCTTCCACCCGTCGGGATCGTTGGGCGGCTTTGGGACATAGAACACCCTTTCGTAGCCCTCTATCTTAGTTATCAGGTTCTTCATCATGGTCGTCTTTCCGGAACCTGTCGGCCCCATTATAATCGAGAACTTGCTTCCGTTGCATAGGCTTCCGATCAGGGAATCCATCTCACCTTCATATCCAACGAACAGGTCGGGCAGTATCTTGAAGACGAACGGGCTTCCCTCCCATCCGAACATCTTCATGTATCTTTCACTCGTTGCTTCATTCTTCATACTTTCACATTTATATAATCAAGTTATATAAACTTTTCACTAACCTGTTAATAAATCACCTTGGCGAAGCCTCTCAGAGAAGGTGATAAAGAACGCATCTGAGACCGGAATGTGAAAAAGCAACTTCACGTCTGATTGTGTGAAACAGGACACGATAAGAATACGTATCCCTTCGCGTTCAGAAGTAATTATGGGCGCTCTCGACCAACTTCACGCCCAACTTCACGCAGTTCTTCACGTCGCGCATGTCCATAACCTCAACAGGGGTGTGTATATATCTGGTTGGTATGGCTATAGCGCCAGACGGTATGCCATCTCTTACGGTCGCAGTTATGCTGGCATCGGTCGCCCCTCCGGAAAGGACAGCGAGCTGGATTTTTATGTTCCCTCTCTTGGCGGTCTCGATGACCCATTTCTTAACCTGCGAGCTCACGACGCTTATCTGGTCCTTGATATCCAGTGATGGCCCCGAACCTATCTTCAGCGGAGCCTCCTCCAACGAAAGCCCAGGCGTATCGCCTGGAATATTTGTGTCTATCGCGAGAAGGACATCTGGATTGACGCTGTAGCTGGAGCCCCTTATCCCGATGAGGCCTATCTCTTCCTTTACGGTGCCGACGAGGAAGAGGGTACCTTTGAAATTCTTGACGCTCTTTGCGATTTCGATGAGTGCCAGGCAACCGACCCTGTTGTCGAAGCCGTGGCCTGTCACTCTGCTGCCCCTCAGCTTCTCGACGGATGTGGAATTGGTTATATGGTCGCCAACTGTGATACCCGCTTTCTTCACGTCACCTTCACTCGTCGAACCGATGTCTATGAACATATCCTTGAGCTTAACAGGGGTTTTTGCTTCGTCCTTGTCCTGCAGATGAACGGGCCTGCAACCTATGACGCCTGTGACAGGACCCTTCGAGCCGTGGATTATCATTTTGGATGAGGGCAGAATCCTATCATCCCAGCCACCTAGCTTGTCGAAGTATATGAAACCATCCTTGTTTATGTACTTCACGATGAGGCCTATCTTGTCCATGTGAGCGGCCATCATGATCTTAGGCGAGCCCTTCCCCTTCATCGCTATGACATTCCCTATCCTGTCGGACTTAACCTCATCGACGTAGGGCTTCAGCTCCTTCTTCATGAGAGCCGATATGTCATCCTCGTATCCGCTTACGGACGGGGCATCGACCAGTTCCTTGAGCAATTCTTCCAT
>CAYRIP010000134.1:0-2657 GCA_964424395.1 uncultured archaeon
AGGACAAAGAGAGGCTTTATGGAGCCATCAGGAATGAGACGCTACCATACCCGCCATCCTACCTGACAGGAGAGATTGACGATACCGGATTGATTTCGCAGGTCATGGGGGAATTCGTGGTCGCCGAATGGGATGTGCATGTGCCCGGGGATGTGGGTCGGGAGCATGATTACGCCCATGTGAGGAGCGCAACGCATTATCCGAGCGGCGTCATCTTCTCGACAGCCGTCTCCAAAGGCGGACACGTTAACCGACATACGGAATTGATCCACAGAAAGGAGAGGATCGAGATGGAAGGAAGCGAAGGGGAAGCGTTCCCGGCCAGGTTCTTCCCTACATATGTGCATTCATTCAAGACGCAGCAGGTCATTGACAGCCACCCCTTCCTTTACAGGAGCAATGTCGGTACATTCGTCGTGGAGGTCCCCGGCTCCTTTCCTGTCCAAGAGCTGCACAGCCTTCTCCGCAATGAGGGCATCCTGATGGCCCAGGGGGTCAGGGGCTCGAAGTACATGGGAATCCTCAACATGCAGGACAGGAGCCTTCTGTTCACCAACTGGAACAATCGCATGGATGAATCGAGGCAGAAGATGCCAGGATTCATCGAGTGCTTCATCGAGGAGAAGACTGGATGAAGCCGCGGCTAATGGATGAAAACAAAAGAAATACACAAAAAATAAAGGAAGAGGGGGATTTCCCCAACTTACTTTGCCTTAACAAGGTCCGTGCAGATTCCTGCGGCCACTGTCTTGCCCATGTCCCTGATAGCGAACTTCGCTAGCTCGGGGAAGTCTGACTGCTTCTCTATCGCCACGGGCTGCAGAGGCTGTACCCTGATGACGGCTGCGTCACCGGTCTTTAGCGTGTCCGGGTGCTCGGCGACTACGGAGCCGGTCTTCGGGTCAAGCTTCTTCACTATCTCTATGACCTTTCCAGCTATGTGCGCTGTGTGTATGTGGAAGACGGGGGTGTATCCCTTGGTGATCACTGTGGGGTGCTGCAGCACGATTATCTGTGCTGTGAACTCCTTTGCCACTGTGGGCGGGTTGCTCGGCGAACCGATAACATCGCCCTTCTTGATGTCCTTCTTGCTGATTCCCTTGACGTTGAAGCCTATGTTGTCGCCAGGCTCTGCCTTCTCGAGCTGCTTGTGGTGCATCTCTATGGACTTGATCTCGGCTGTGGTCCCGGATGGCTCGATGACAACCTTGTCGTTCGGCCTCAGAACACCAGTCTCCACCCTTCCTACAGGGACGGTGCCGACACCAGTGATGGTGTAGACGTCCTGCACAGGCAGCCTGAGAGGCTTGTTTACAGGCTTCTCAGGCACTTTTATCGTGGAGTCCATGGTCTGCAAAAGGGTCGCCCCCTTGTACCATGGCATGTTGGTGGACTTCTTCACGACGTTGTCCCCGATGTAAGCTGACAGGGGGATGAAAGGAATCGTGTCCGTCTTATATCCTATCGACTGTAGCAGCTTCGTGATCTGTTCCTTGACCTCGTTGTACTTCTTCTCGTCGTAGTTGACCTCGTCCATCTTGTTGACGGCGACGATCATCTGGTTTATCCCAAGGACCTTGGACAGGTATAGGTGTTCCTTTGTCTGCTCCTGCACTCCGTCCTTGCACGAAACGACCAGTATCGCTGCGTCTGCCTGGCTGGCACCCGTGATCATATTCTTCACGAAGTCCCTGTGGCCAGGGCAGTCTATCGCTGTGAAGTAAAACTTGTCCGTTATGATCGGCTTGTACATCAGATCGATAGTGACGCCTCTCTCCCTTTCCTCCTTCAGCTTATCCATCACGAAGGCGAACTCGAACGTCTCCTTCTTCACTTCCTTAGCGATGTCCTTTAGCTTTCGCATCTCCTGCTCTGAAAGTGAACCCGAATCGTACAAGAGTCGGCCTAGCAATGTTGATTTCCCGTGGTCTACATGACCGGCAGTTATTATATTCACATGCGGCTTTTCTGCCATATTATATCCCTCCTATATTGCTGTCCTGCGGGCATCGCATATCGCATATGCGGCCCGTTCGGACTGTATAATATAAAAGATTTATATATTTATATGTATTGGTAGCCCACTCTGGAGCATATTTCCGCTATTGCTACCGCTTTTCCTCTCACGGAGGGCGGCTGATCCGGGGTTTTCCCAAATACGGCGAATGCAAAACAATAAAAGATAAGGCTTAATTATTAAAACCTATAACTTCATTAATCTATAATCCATAACCTCGGTTGGGGATTATTGCGGAATCAAGGGGTAATACGATGAAGAAGGATATCGGGCTCGGATTGAAGCCTCCGGAAAAGGAATGCGAAGACAAGAACTGCCCATGGCACGGGCAGCTTCCAGTCAGGGGAAGGGTCCTCGAATGCATCGTGGTATCATCCCACGCCCACTCGACGGCAATCGTCGAGAGGAGCTTCAACCTGTTCATACCCAAGTACCAGAGGTACGAGAGGAGAAAGTCGAGGATAACCGCGCACAATCCCGCATGCATGGCGGCCAAGAAGGGCGACAGCGTGGTCATCGCGGAATGCAGGCCTCTAGCGAAGACGAAGCATTTCGTCATAGTCTCAAAGCATGGCGGGGATAAGGCATGAAGGCTATATCATCAAGGACCGGCAAGGCGCTTCAGGTCGGATCGATACTG
>CAYRIP010000135.1:0-2640 GCA_964424395.1 uncultured archaeon
TTGTTATGTATGGAAGAAGCAGAAGGATCAGTCAGGGTGCTGCGTCATGGCGAGGGAGTCCCCATCAAGGGGATAAATCCAAGAGAAATAGACTATCGCTCCCTGCCGGATACTGGCAGGTTCTCGTTCCGGTCGCTTGTGCTGAAGAAGGGCCAGTTCACGAGGTTCCACGCCCATGGGGGAAAGGAAGAGGTATACGTGATATTCTCAGGCAAAGGGACCGCTATCGACGGAAAGGGGAAGCATTACGAGGTGTCTGCAGGAGAGACGATATACTTCCCCGCGGGAGAGTTTCACTCCATAGGCTGCAATCAGGGTTGCGATGAGATGCATTTCCTCTCCATCACATCGCCGCCGATCGGTAAGGACAGGCAGTTCAGGGAACTTCCAAAGGGATTTATGGAATCGACCAGGGGAAAGCCGAAACCAAGATGACGTTCAGAAGAACTTGGTGAGCCCGAGCCCACTTCTTGGGGCGGGCTTGATGCATTCCTCTGAGTTGTTCAGGGTATCGTTGACGGCTCTTGAGACCTCGTATGCCTCCATCGAAGAGGACTCGTATGGCTTGAGAACGGAGAGAAGGCTCGTCTTGTCCTTGTTCGAAGGGTCAAGCCAGGCCGGCTCGCTCTCCTTTGGGAGGATGACTGGCATCCGGTTGTGTATCTTTCTCATTAACTCGTTAGGTTCGGCCGTGATTATTGTGCAGCTCTTGACGGTCTTCCCTTCAGGAGACATCCACTGCTCCCAGAGCCCAGCAAAGCCGAAGACCGGCCTGTCCCGAAGCTTGACATAATAAGGCACCTTCCCTTCACTTTCACTCTTCCATTCGTAGAATCCGTCGGCGACGACGAGGCATCGCTGGCTGAAGAATGCGCCCCTAAAGGACGGCTTCTCCGCGATTGTCTCGGCCCTGGCGTTAATCATCCTGTTTCCTATCTCCGGATCATTCGCCCAGTGGGGAATGAGCCCCCACCTGTAGGAATCCAGCACCCTGAGGTTGCCGGCTGTAAGAACGACCGGTATCTTCTGGCCCGGCGATGCGTTGAAATTCGGTGGGAACCTGTTCATCTCCTTGTCGATCTTGAAATGATTCAAGATCTCAGCGTAGGATATCACAAAGGTGAACCTTCCGCACATGATTCCTATTTTCTCATTTGTATTTAAATGGGGATTGTGCAATGAAAAAAAAGTCCCGAAGAATCAGCACAGAACGTGCCTGTATTCTTCTCTTGCTTGCATTATCAGGGTTTCTTTGTTCCACGGGGTTGGAACCAATCTCCTCTCGCATTGGGGAACATCATCAATAACCACATCATATTGTGGCCACAACGATATCCCATTGCTGTCCTTTGCGAAATATAGCCTCAAGGCTGCCTTATGCCCATTATCATGGAAAGGGTGGGAACTGTGGGATTCCATGGAGATAAATCGGCATAATGCTTTATAAAGCCTTCCCCGATGGCAATCGCAATAAAAGCCCCATGGACACAATATATCTCATGCACGAGAAGATAGTGCTGGCCGTGGGGGAAAGAACGAAGGTCAAGACAAGCTTTTTGGGCTCATTTAATATCATCTACTGCGGTATGCCCGCAGAGAACATCTTTTCCATAGCGCTCCGTGAGAGCTCTGGCAACCAGGGCTATGCCATGAACCTCTATTACCCGAAGAACATAAGGACCATCAGGGTCAAGGGAAGCGAGTTCACGGTCTTCGATGTCACTCCTGAGATGCTTACCATGGAGATGGTGATTAGGAACAGACGTTGATGGTCCAGTAAAGGAATTTATCGTCTCAGTGCCCCTTTTTTAAGGTTTCAATCCAAATCAGAATTGATGAACGCATCAAAGCTTTTCGCTTTAGTTCCGGTCGCAGTATTATTGGTTTCAGGCTGCGCGAATCTATCGTGGGAGGTGAAGCAGATGGGAGAGATGAGACTTGCAAGCCCGGCTTTCAATGACAATGGGAACATCCCTGGCAAGCATACATGCCAAGGGGATGATATCAGTCCAGAGTTGCGCATATCAGACATACCTGACGGCGCCAAGAGCCTAGTGCTCATAATGGACGATCCCGACGCCCCTATGGGAACATGGGTGCATTGGGTGGTATACAACATGCCAATCGTCTCAAGCATATCAGAAGACAGCGTGCCAGAAGGCGCCCAGCAAGGAAAGAACAGCTGGGGCAGGAACAGCTACGGCGGACCGTGCCCGCCATCAGGGACGCACAGGTACGTGTTCAAGCTGTACGCGCTTGATGGCATGCTCGACCTGGAGGCGGGTTCGAAAAAAGAGCAGGTCGAGGCGGCGATGGAAGGCCACGTTCTTGCGCAGACCAGTCTGACCGGGATGTTTGGGAACTGAGCGCGTAACGAACGGGGAACCGTTCAATCCTTCTCTATCTCCCGAAGCTTCCTCAGAAGGTCCGTCATCGTCACTATGCCGATTATCTTTCCGTCCTCCATTATCGGCAGCTTCTTGATCCCCTTCTGCTGCATCAGGTCCACAGCATCCTCTATCGTCCTGTCCTTGCTGAGCGTTATGATGTCCGTGGACATGATGTCCTTTACCTGAGTATTCTCCGGGTCCAGCCCGTCTGCGACGACCTTCTGGGTTATGTCCCTCTCCGTGAGAATGC
>CAYRIP010000136.1:0-2613 GCA_964424395.1 uncultured archaeon
CGAATATGATAATCAAGGAGGTGGCAAGGAATGGATGAAAGGATTCTTCAGATGCTTCCAAAGACCTGCTTCCCAAAAACGGTTTTCACGGGCCCGAACTCCATGTTCTACCTCAAGATGCTAGACCCGGACAAGACCATGATACTGGCGTCGGAGACCGCCTGGAAGCTCTACAGCGAGAAGATCGGCAGGCACCTGCAGGCCAAGAATGTGATTAAGGCGGGGCATGAGCCCACGAAGGCCGACATGGAGAGCCTGAAGGGAGAAATATCGGGGGGAGGCTATGATAACATCATAGGATTCGGCGGAGGGTCCGTGATGGACCTGGCCAAGACGAGCAAGCTGCAGGACGATGGGATCAACCTGGTCCTGATACCAACGACGAGCGGCACAGGCTCTGAGTCGAGCAGGTATGCCATAGTCATAAATGATAAGAAGGAGAAGGAGCCTGTCGCGTCCGAGAAGATGGTCCCTGACGTGGTCCTCCTGGACCATTCGTTCTCCCTGACGCTGCCGCCCTTCGAGACCGCATACACTTCCATCGACGCCCTGTCGCATTCCATCGAGGGGATGGTCTCCAAGATGAGCAATCCGCTGAGCGACTCGCTGGCGGCCGTGTCCATGGACATGATAGCTGAGAACCTGCCGAAGGCTTTTGAGAAAAATGATGACGCGCAGGCAAGGGCCGGGCTTCAGGTTGCGGGATTCCTTGGGGGGCTGGTCCAGAGCAGCGCCTCAGTCGGGCTGCTCCATTCGTTCGCCAACTGCCTTGGGCCGAAGCTGGGGATACCGCACGGTGTTGCGATTGGCGCTTTCATGCTCCCAGTGGTTGGGTTCAACATGGGGAAGACCGACAAGTACGGGAAGCTGAGGAGCGCTACGTTCTTCAGTGAGGGCGACATTATCGCAAAGCTTTCAGGCCTCCTAAAGGAGGTGGGCTTCCTGGGCTATCACGATAAGCTCGACCTAAGCTCTCTCGACCTGGATGCTGCGGCGGAGTGCATCAAGAACGACGTCTGCACGAAGACGAACCCATACAATCCCGGAGCCGATGAGATCAGGGAATTGCTCGGGTCACTTGGAGGTAAATGATGACGGCCATAGAGGAGCTGCTTGACTCGAAGCCTTTCGGATTGGGCAGCGAGGAGAAGAAAGAGAAGTTCCTTTGCGCCATGCGGGAATCCCTGGCTTTCCATAGCGGCAACTGCGCGGGATACAAGGATTTCTGCGAGAGGAGGGGATTCGACCCCGCCGGCGTATTCTCGATTGAGGACATACCGTTCCTGCATGTCGATACGTTCAAGACGGTCAGGCTGGTATCGGTGCCCGAGAAAGAGATAATCAAGAGCGTTCAGTCAAGCTCTACGACAGGCAAGGTCCCAAGCACGGTGTGGCTGGACAGGGTGACGATCGAGAGGCAGCGGAAGGTACTCAGCTCCATAATGGCCAGCTTCATAGGGCCTGAGCGGAAGGCGTTCATAATGCTGGACAGCCCCGAGACCGTGAAATCCAGGGACGGAAGGATATCATCGAGGGCCAGCGGGATAAGGGGCATGCTGCCCTTCACGAAGAAGGTCTTCTATGCGCTGAACGGCAGCCTCGAGCCAGACGCGGAATCCCTGAGGAAGACCGTGGACGGGATAGAGAACGGCGAGGATGTGTGCCTCTTCGGTTTCACGTTCCTGATATACAAGTTCGTCGTCGATGCCGAGAAGAACGATGAGATTCCCCGGATAATGAAGGGCATTGACAATCCCATAGTCGTCCATACAGGGGGATGGAAGAAGCTAAAGGACCTCAAGATAGAGAAGAAGGATTTCAACGAGCGGGTGGCTAAGGTCTTCAACACCGTGCCTGAGAAGGTGATAGACATGTACGGAATGACCGAGCAGCTCGGTACGGTGTACCCGGACTGCGGGCAGGGATACAAGCACGTCCCCGCGTATTCCGACATCATAATCAGGGAGCCCAATTCATTCGAGCCCGTGAAGAACGGCGAGAAGGGATTCATCCAGCTTCTAAGCCCCGTGCCGAACAGCTATCCGGGCATATCGCTCATAACAGACGACATGGGAGTGATGATCGGCGATGACGGGTGCAAGTGCGGGCGGAGAGGAAAGCACTTCGTCTTCAGCGAGAGGGCGAAGAAGAGCGAGATAAAAGGATGCGGTGACACTCTGAAATGAGCTTCAGGATAATCTTTTCCGATGGGAAGGCATGCGACAGGGAATCCGATGACATCGGCGAGATCGCCGAGCTCCTCAGGAAGAGGGCGGCGGCGCTCCACGACATGGATGTGGACGATATCGTGGAATTCTTCGACGGCGTCGGGAAGAACTGGCTAAAGAGCCCCGGCATCAAGAAGAGGTTCGGCTCCTCCATAAAATTCCTTGCGAGGTTCATGGAGAAGGGAAACCTCACCACGATTCTCGATACCGCCCTCAGGGACAGGCGTGCGCTGGACGGATTCGTCAGTCTCAACAAGACCAGGACCCTGTTCCATGCCCAGCCGCGCGGGCTGACGGTCCACTGGATTGCCGGCAACGTCCCGGTCCTGGGGATATTCTCGGTACTGCAGGCCCTGCTGACGAAGAACGCGTGCCTGGTGAAGGC
>CAYRIP010000137.1:0-2509 GCA_964424395.1 uncultured archaeon
GACCTATTTGCGCTACTCCCCCCAAAAGAGATAGAGGCGATGTTTAAAGATGCAGCCAGCGCTTCAAATGATCTGCAGCGCTCAATACCCGGCATAACAGCTCTTCATGGAGCGGCAATGGCTCCGGATGAGCCAATGACACCGGCAGAAGCATTGAGAAGAATATCTGAAATTAGCAAAGAGGTCAAATCGTATTCAGTAGTCATATGATGATATACAATCACCAAGGCTCCTTCTTCACCTTGAGAAGATACCCGATAGCGCTCGCCGCAAAATGGATAACTGGGGTCATGACGATTAGGATAACGAACCATTCAAGCTTCACATTTATCACAAGGGGTGCTATCAGAAGCGACCCCAATAGGAAATCTAGCTGGTCGAGGAGTGGGGCCGGCCTTCCCCTTTTCAGCTTGAGCCTGCGCTTTATGAACGAGCCGACCGAATCCCCTGTCATGGCACCGAATCCAAGCAGGAGGCCGAGCGCTGGGGACATCGCAATGATCGTAAGTGGCACCTCAGACAGGCTCCATGGAAGGTATGGGAACGCGAGCTGCTCTACGATCGCGATAAGCATCCCGAAGAAGCATCCGGCAAGGAAGCCCTCCATCGTCTTCCCCGGGCCGAGCACCCTGCTGCCGTCCCGCATGGTCCTGCCGAAATCCAGCGGCCTCCTTCCCCTTATAAGCGGGACTAGCCCGTTAGCGGCGTAAATCGGAAGGACGAGCCAGACGGCCTCGACGAGAACGTAGATGTTGAAGATATCCAGCAACATAATCATATTATGTGCTAATTCGATAAAAAGGCAATTATATTTAAGCACGATTTTATATTATTACCAGTTAACGGGTTATTACATACGGGCCGGTAGATCAATGGCAGATCGTCGCCCTCGCAATACTTCAAAATACGAGAACGGCGGAGGCTGAGGGTTCAAATCCCTCCCGGTCCACTATCAGCATGCCTGCTTCAATCTTTTGTGCGCCCTTCCGTAATCCTCATAAAGCTCCCCGAGCACTGGCCTGAAGGACTCCTTCATGAATTGCAGCTGAATCACCCTCTTTGGAAGCCTGGCATCCCGCATATTCAATACATGAGACGTCCCGATATCGATCATCTCCCTCATCTCGTCTGTTTTCGGGGCTTCATCACCCAGGAATCTCATTCCTTCGTGGGCTTCCTCTTCAGGGGCGTTCATCGAATAGAATGCCGGGGAATAGACGAGGTTCCACGCCTCCGACTGGGTCGGATTGCTTTTTTCGGTTTCCGCCGCGAAGAACATCTCCAGGATGGTCTTGGTGGTCAGCCAGTACGCCAAGGGCCTGATCCTTGCGACGTCGCCAACGAACTGGCTGTCGAGCCCGCGGGTGGCAAGGCCCTTATGCTCTTCGAAGTACATGCCCTGCTCTATTGGATCTTCGGCGAACTGGATGAGGCCACCGTACACCATCCTGTTCAGCGCCTTGTATACGCCATCGCTGTTATCTGTCGTGGTTTTGGCCATGAAATCAGCGACTTCCCCGACTTTTCCCATGCAGTCTAGGATGCCACCGATCTTCCCTCTTCTTTCCTTCATCTCCTCCAGATGGACATTCAGTTGAGGATTATCGACGTGGTCATCGAAGAAGTGTGCGCCACCGACCAGATACGACTTGAGCCTCATCTCTTTCTCGCTGTCCGTGATGCCAAGCGATGGGATGCAAACGAAGAAGGACTGGACCTCCACGACATCGCCTGTGTGCACGATGCTCGTGTTCACCGTCCCTAGCCCCCGATGCCTCAATTCACCCTCGAAGCTGCCCAGGCCGCTCCTGACGTATTCGATAACCTTCTCGTATCCGGGGACAGTCCGGTAAATATGCAGAAGCTTGGGATTGATTTGCATATCCATAATTAGAACCAAATGGTTAGAAAGAGATTTAAACCTGACGATGACAGACATTCAAATCGCTATTCATCTCACTTATCATGGGGCCCGATCTTCTTGCTGACCTCATAGTCTTTGATAAGGCTGATGCTCGCCTTCGGGGCGATGGCGGCGACCTTCTTGATCTCCTCAGGGGACAGGATCTTGCCCTCGATCTTCAGTATGTCCTTCACGCCGTGCTTGCCGCTTCTAACGTTCGTCACCATGCTGACGATCGAGTTTGGGTACTCCTCCCTGACCCGCAGGATCCTTAGCACCTCGTACGACTTGTTCGAAGGCAGATGGTCTATAACCGTCCCGCTCTCTATCTTCCCTATCTTGAATTCCATATCCATTCCTGACAACCTCCAGTATTCCTTCATCTCCCTGGCTTCAAGCTTCGGCTTTCTCAGAAGCGCGCCGATGAAAGCGTCCACCAGTGAGAGCTGAGTGAAGACGGGGATCCCGAGCGCGGCGAGGTCTATCCTCGCCTGGCCGTCTTTCCCGACGTCTATCAGCATGTCGGGCGTCCCGTCATTCATATCCTTCATGATCTCGAATCCGGCCTGCAGCAGCTTCTGCTCCCTTTCGGCATCCAGGCCGTTG
>CAYRIP010000138.1:0-2491 GCA_964424395.1 uncultured archaeon
AGCTCGAAACCGCACCTTCTGCATTTCATAGTAGAAATCTTATCATGCAACCCTTTAAAAGCTTAATCATGCCAAGTGGGAAAGTCGCTAAAAGCCCGCCAGAAATCGTGCTCAGTATAGTTCCTCTTCGATGACCTCTTCTTCCTGGCCCTTCTCGCCGAACAGCTTCGATCCAAACTTGTTGTACAGGACGAAACCCACGAAGGCCAGGAGCACAAGGACGACTATGACGACCACCCATGTCACCCATGATGTGTCAGGCGGAGGGCCGACCGCGCCGATCTCGCTCACCAGCCCGACGAGCGTGTCGTACCTTGTCTGGGCGCTCTGGTAGCTGGCCCTACCGGTGGAGTACTCGCCGCTGTTCAAGTCTGACACAGCATCGGATATCTCAGCGTCAAGCGTGTAGAATACGTTTGCGATCGCGTCCTCGCTGAGGCCCGCGTCAAGGAATTCAGTCTTTAGGCCCTCAACATCTGATTGCATGGTGGTCAGCTCAAGGCTCAGGTCCCTTGTGCAGTCCAGGCTGATGTATATCGTGTCCTGACCGCCGCCGCTTGATATCCTGACCCATCCAGAGATGTCCTCCTTGTCGGGAGTCACCTCGAGCTCTATCGACCCGAAGGAACCGGAAGCGAGTGATGATGGCGGAAGCGTGACTGTCGTGATGTCGTCCAGATCGCTGCTCATAGCGTTACCGAATCCCCCGAGGTCTCCCGTCCCGGTGTTCTGCACTGTGAATGACGGCGTGAGCGGAATCCCGACCATGCAGTCATCGGTCTCCCAGAAGCCTGGATTTATCTCGATCACGGCCCCTTCCCCGCCCCCTGACGCCAGGTTGAGGTTGACGTCGATGGGAACGGAGACGATGCTGTTTCCCGTCACTATCACCCTTCCTGTCAAGCTCGATCCAAGGGTGGCCGGATTGACCCTGACCGTGAGTATGGACGATGACCCTGGCGATATGCTGGTCTTGTCGAATGTCAGGCTGGTGTAGCTCGTGATCCCCTCCGTGCTGGCGGAGAGGGAGACGCTGGTGTTGCCCTGGTTCTGCACCGTGACCGTCTTCTGCAGCATTCCCGTCTTGTTGGTGATAAGGAAGGTGAGCGTTCCGGGGGAGACATGAAGGACCTTGTCGACCCTGAAGGAATGCTGGGCCGATGCTCCCCCAGCGGTGACCGTAACGACATAATCGCCCTCTTCGTATGTGTTCAGCAGCTTGAATGTGATGCTGTAGTGCTGGTTCGATACGCTCTTCGTGCCAAGGGACTCAGTCCTCCCGCTCGGCAGCCGCACACTGGCTGAGACCTGGTCGTATTTCGTCTGCCCGGATATTATCGCTTCCTCCCCAAGCCAATACGAATCGCTGTCGGTCTCGACGTTGAGCTCTATCTCCTTGGTCTTTATCTCGAACTTCGACACGGCCCCTCCTGCCTGGAGCGTGCCCGTCCTGAAGCCGAACGAGGCATAGTACGTCCCCGTGCCGAGGGAAGATATGACCATAAGGTACCTGCCCGGGAATTCGGTCTCCACGAGATTGGTCCTGTTGAATTCCTGAATTACATTCCCGGTCTCGGCGTTGAAAAGCGACATCCATACCTGGTTGCTGTTCGTGGGAGCGTCCACTGTTATAGAGACGGTGCCCTCTGCATTAACGTTGACCCCAGATGCCAGCCCGAGCGAGTGCACGAGGATGGTCTTGTTGAACTCGATCTCCTTATAGAAATCCTTCCCCGTGTAATACAACGTGTACTGCCCGCTGTTCCGAAAGGGTGTCGGCCCGCAGTTCCCGTAGAAGTTGCTGACCTTGCCAGAGAACTCGCAGACCCAGCAGTCGTTGAACTTAATCAGGGACCCCTCGTCAAGGACGTTGAAGAGTTCGTCTGAGACCCAGTAGCTGATCTTCATGGGGCTTGTCATGTTAGAAAGCGTGGTATCGACCGTCATCCGGGGGATAATAAGCAGCATGCTGGAGTTCGCCGAGGGGTACGACGGAAGGTGGTTGTAGTCGCATATGCTGAATGCCTGAGCGTTAGCGGAGAGCATTATAAGCGATACGATAGCAAGCAGCAATCCGATTCTTCTCATATAATAATAGTTGCCCTTGGAATACTTAAATATTACAATAATCCAATTGCGAATAATTAAAACCCTGGTTAATAAACCCCCTTGACCCATTTCTTAAAATAAGCAGGGTGAGAGCATATGGATTACACCGAATATATGAGAAACAAGAAGGAGAAGGCAATCCAGCGGCTGCTGGATGCATTAAGACGGGATAAGGATATATATTGAGGAAAACAGGGAAGATATCATCACGATGGACCAGAGGACCTTCAACGAAGGCGTCAAGGCGTCACGCTGAACAGCAGGATAGTCTTCCTAAGAAACTGGATCAGGCTGGCGCAGCTTCTTAAGGATATGCCGTTCAGGGAAGCGACCCGCAAGCAGATAGATGACATTGTATCCGGTTTCAGGTCAGGGAAGCTGG
>CAYRIP010000139.1:0-2406 GCA_964424395.1 uncultured archaeon
TTTATTTTCCTCAATATAATCATGGCCGACATTTTGCAGATTGTCCAGCAGTTCTTGTGCTACGGGAACAGCGACTGCATTAACATGTTCAACTCCTATGCGAGCAAGCCCATGGAAGGCCTGTTCTATCTAGTCTTCTTCCCAATAGTCTTCATAATAATCTTCATATACCTCCTGGCTCACAGGTACTTCCCTGACCATCGCAGCCTGAACATACTGCTAAGCCTCGCATTCTTCGCGTTCATAATACTGCAGGGATGGTACCACTTCTTCATGATCCTAGGGCAATTGTGGTACATAGTCATCATCATACTGGGCTTCCTGTGGATAGCCCTCTTCGGCCTTCTTGGTAAGGATAGCGGCGGCGGGGGAGCCCAGGCCAGGGTCGGCGAAGGCAGCGGAGGCATGTTCAGCGGCGTGATGGGGCAGGCCGGGAAGAGGCTGAAGGTCCAGATGTCCAGCGAGCTGAAGGACCATCAGACAAGGCTTGAGGCATTGCTCCACTCGTTGGAGGGGCTGATCGGCGACATGAAGAGGTCCGGACGCCAGACCGATATCGACAACGTGTACAGGGCATACGTCGAACTCCTTCCGCAGATAGATTCGCACCTGGAGAGCCTGAGGCAGATGACCGCCATCAAGGGCTTCAAGTTCGGAGGACAATTCAACGAGTTGCTCAAACGCTACAAGAGGCTGACGTCTGAGATGGATAAGATGCACATGAAGAAGGGAGGAAAAGCTTCATCATCCGTATCCAATTGAGGTGTTCTAGATGGTAGACTTCCTGGCTCTCGAGACGCTCTTGCCCTTTCTACTGGTCCTCGCTGTAGTGTACGGGGCGATGGATACCGCGAAGATGTTCAGCAACAGGGCGCTTAAGACAATTATTGCCGTCGTCATGGCGTTCTTCGCGATAAGCGATGCCTCCGTCGTCACTATGCTGAACTCGCTGCTGCCTTACGCCGCTATATTCTTCATACTCATCTTCATTGCCGGATATGTCAAGCGCTCCCTCGGGGGGCAGCAGGGACAGGACAATACCATAGTGATCATCATAATAGTGCTGGCACTGCTGCTCATGGCCTCCTACGCCAGCGCGGAGGGCGGGATGCAGGATTACACCGAGTTCTTCTGGTTCGTAGGGGTGATAGCCATCATTGCAGTCCTGTACGCCGCCTATAAGATGAAGTGATACCTGTGGCGGCCCCAAACCCTGCGATCGGATTCCTCGAGGAGATAGGCTTCTTCATCTTCCTCTCGTACCTGCTGATCTTCATAGTCCTCTACTACGTCCTCAAGGAGCTTTTCGAGAGGTATATGGACAGGATCAAGAGCCCCGGGAAGATTCGGATGATATCCGTGATCCTCTCGATAATCATAACCATTCTGCTCTTCCTCTGGACGGCCCCTTACGCCTCTACGGGCATGATCTACGTCGCAGCGGCTCTCTTCGTCATCGTGTTCGCCTTCATAATCGTCGCGGTCGCCGCCAAGATAATGGGGCTGGATCTCATCGGCATGCTGAAGGGTGAAAAATGATTCCCAAAAAGCGGCCATATGCGCCCGTTATCGGCTTGAGGATAGATTTATAAGTCTTATACGACAATAACATAATATGGCTGATCCATTTTCGACCATGGTAACGAACTTGGAGAATATGGGATTCTTCCAGTACTTGTTTCCTTTTTTGCTGGCTTTCGCCATCCTGTACGGAGTACTCAAATGGGTCTTCAAGGATAAGATCGAGCCGAGGGTTGTAGCCTTGATTTCGGTCGTCCTGTCGTTCTTCGTGATGCTTTATTCGGCCTACAACACATGGCTTTACAACTTCCTGGCCAACGCATCCGGGATATGGCTTGGGATGGCAACGGTGCTCCTGTTCATCGTCGTGCTCGCGGCACTGGCAGGCATAAACCTACACGACTTCCTGGGCGAGGAGAAGAGGTCATGGCTCAAGTACCTGATAGTATTGGTTATCGCGTACGTGGTCATAGTCTCCTTCTTGGGCACGGGGATGTATGGTTCATACCTGCCGTTCTGGCTGACCAGCGGAGACCTGTGGACGGTATTGCTGGTGATCATAATACTGGCGATAGTGTTCTGGTTCGTCGGCGGGGAAGGCGAGAAAGGCGGCGAAGCGGAAAAGAAAGAGTGAATCCCAAATAAACCCCAATTCCCCATTTTTATTTGTTGTTATTTTCAATAGCAGCGGGCGTCCTTATCCAGAAAAGATACTTATGACGTGTCACGCCATGCTATACTGGCTTTTTCTATTCAGGCGGCGCGTGTATGGTCGGAGGCTTCGGCTTGGGGGCAACTGGCGCCGAATATGGAGCTGCCGCGGGCGGCCTCGGTTCCTCTCTTGGCTCTTCTATGGTGACGGGCTCCCCTTTCTTAGAAGTCTTG
>CAYRIP010000140.1:0-2399 GCA_964424395.1 uncultured archaeon
GTTCTTCTGGAAGTATGCCTTGATCCCATCAGAGAATTCCTTCTCCAGGTCGGGAATGTCATAATTGCTGCAGGCCTGCCACAATGCGATGTCGCTTCCGAGCGCCGTGTGGCTGACGGTTCCCAGAGGAGGCGATGAGCCTGACAGGTATCCGCCGTTCTTGTACATCTCAGAAATGGTGCTCGTAGCGCCGCTCCTGATCATGTCCCCGACATAGCTGGCGACCGCCTTCTGCTCCTGCGTCAGCGCAGACGGAAGGACGGACGGCGGTGACAATGACGAGAATGAGTATACGCCCACAACTATAGCTATTATCAGCAATCCGAGAATCAATGCAAACTCAGCCTGGGCTTTTATAGGCATGACGCACTCCTGTTAATATAATTAACATCGGATTCTATAAATATATTTTACCGGCTATCAGTTTAATAAATCTGACACAGCCCCAGAAATCGCGGTTTTTTTGGAGGTCTACGGGAGCTGCGGGTCCGTTCCCTGGGACACCACGGTCCTCTTGTAGATGAAGAATATGATCGATGCGCCCGCCACCACTGCCCCGGCTATCAATATCCAGGTCAGATAGCCCGGCTGGTTGTTCGGCGGCGGCGTGGGGTCATCCCCTGACGTCCTTCCAAGGTCCTGGATATTCTGCCAGTCATCGAGGCTTGCGCCGGCATGGTAGCTGTCGGCGTAGTCATCCGCTTCCGGCCTGAGGCCGGGATCGCTTTCCGCGTACCGGCCGGCGTCCGACACCGGCTCCTCGACTGTCAGGAACGATTCGGCGGACTTCTTTATGCCCTGCTCCGACTGAGCAAACACCCTGATCAGGTACAGCTTATGCTCGTCGGTGCCCGGGATCACGGTGAAATCGATCTGGGCGCTCTTGTCCTTTGGCACCTTGACATCGAGTGGGTTGAAGTCGGTCTCAAGCGAGGCGTCCATCTCGACATTCACGCGGAATTCCTGCTCCGCCTCGAAGTTGTGGATGGTCACGTATAATTTCGCGGCCTGGCTATCGGGGACGTTTTTGTTCCTCGGGGAGATTTCCACCCGGAACCCCTCCATGCTTGCGCTCTGCGCGACGTGGAGGATTCCGCTCATCTTCTTCTGGCATGACGGGTCGTCGCAGCCCTCCGCCCTGGCGGTGATGGTGAAGACGTAGTCGCCCGGGTCATCGGGCGAATCAATGAAAATGTCGACGGATTGGTCACCGGGCATATCGACGACGGTGCTGGTTATGTTCATCTTCGGACCGCTCTCCTTGTCCAGGATCACCCTCATGTCGAATTCGGAGGACACCAGCAGAGTGAACTTCACCCTCTCCCCGGGGATCGAGTACTTCTCGTCCTCCGCCAGGTCCGCGCTGAACACGTCGGTGTGGGAGCTTGCGGCCCTGCACGGATTGTCCGGGGACTCCACGACGTCTGCGTCCTCGTGCCTGCTCACGCATATGCCTATGTTGGAAGTCTTCTCGCCCGAAGGCGTCTCCATGGTGAATCTCAGGAGGGCCTCTTCCCCGACCCTCCGGTCCTTGGTGATGAAGCATATAGGGACCAATACGGGATTGTTCGGCCCCGACGTGAAGCTCGTCAGGTGCGTATCTATCCATCCCCTCCCCGGATAGCCCGGATCGTCGACGAGCAGCGTGTAATCTCCCCTCCCCGAGTCGCCGAAATGAATAGACATGCAGAACTCGGTGTCGGGATGCATGGCAAGGTACAGCGTTTCCTCCGCAGCGGCGCTTCCTGCGATGAGGAGGAATGCCGATAATGCGAATGCGACGCTCTTTCTTGGGAACATGGTCTCAGCTACCTGTAATAGAACGATAGGTCGTCATACAGATCGGCCTTGGCGAGCGCGATGTCCTTTTCTATGTCGCCTTGGATTTCAGCGCTTATGGATTCCATCTTCTGTCCTATGAACATCAATGCTACTATCGCGAGGATGGATATGTAGACGCATGGCGTAGTAATAACCGGGCACATCGAACCACATGCGGGACAGGTCGCCCAATAGGCTATGCCGCCGGCGACGACCCCGGCACCGTACCATGCCCATGAGCCGCCCATCCCCGTAGTCACGAAGCCCACGGCGGCATATGTCGCGATCTCGCTAAGGGAACTCAAGACAAATCCTATGAACTTATCGACAGCCAGTCCGAGCTTATCAAAAACTGCTTGGCCAAAGCAGATCGAGCAGAAGCCGACCACGAAGCTAACGAAGCCTAGGTACATGTCGTATTTCTTCATCTGGTCCTCATACTTCTTAAGATTCCTCTCGATGGATATCAGCTTGTCGCTCTCCTTCACGTTGTATGTCAGGGATATCTCGTTGCTGCTTTCCAGCGGGATTATGATCTCATTGCCACGGTCGTAAGCGATGACGGTGAACCCCAGCCC
>CAYRIP010000141.1:0-2399 GCA_964424395.1 uncultured archaeon
AGCCGCAGGGTCCGCCTTCCCGTTGTAAAAAACCGCGTTCTGCAATGCGTATTTCAGGACGAGCTGGCCGATTTTGCTCATATAATTATATTCGGTTGCTTATTAAATTTAATCCCGAAGCGACATATTATATTCATGGGAGTGTTCATCAGCCCAAATCAGCTTCAGATAGCCCATTATTACTTCTTCTGCATGGCTGTTGTGTCTTTCTCCTCAGCGATCATATTCTTCTTCGAGCCGCTCTTCTCCTACATCTTCATGGGCTTTTACATCATCCACTCCGGCATATCATGGCACATAGCGCTGTTCCTGCACAGGAGGCTGAAGGACATCTACGTGATAACGAGCCCGAAGTACTTCACGTCGCACTTCATCCTTACCGTATGGTCGAGCGGGCTTTCCATCGTCATGTGGTACATCTTCCGGAACGAGTTCAGCGCCATGGCGACATCAATGTTCATGGTCAACTTCTTCGTGATCTTCACAGCCGTATTCTGGCTGTTCCTCTCAAGGGTGGGCGCTGTGAAGGAGCTGTTCGAGTGGTACGATTCCCGGAAGTCCCGGAAGCTGTCGGTCATGGTGATCAGGCTGAGGGAGAGGATAGGGGCGAAGCTCGTGGTGGATGACGACATCCTCGACTACAGGTACGGAAGCGACGAGAAGATAGACTACATGCTCCACGACATCAAGAGGCTGCAGAGTCCCTGGAGAGCGGCGAGCAAGGAGAAGCTCTACCTCGCCGTAAGGGATCTCGAGCTCGGGATATGGGACATCAAGATACATGAACTCAACGAGAAGATACAGGACCTTCAGGCGAGGCCGGGATTGTCCGCGAAGGAGCTCGCCATGACGTACGCAAGGCTCATAGAGAGCTACAAGAAGAAGAGGATGAGGTACGAGAAGCACTTCTTCAGGGAGTACGGCAAGTAGGACCGGAATATTCTTTAGTGGAAATGCCAACTATTTACAATGGGACTGTATATATCCCCGGATTACTTCCAGACCGTTCACTATTATTTCTTCTGCCTTGGCATCATCAGCTTCACGAGCATCTTCATGTTCTGGGGCATCGGGCTGTTATCCTACCTTTTCATCGTGTTCTACATCGCGCATTCGGCGATATCATGGTACGTGAGCTGGTTCATGTTCACGAAGATGCAAAAGATCTACGTCATAAACACATTCAGGTACGCCATCTCGCACACCATCCTGACAGTCTGGGCGGGCGGGCTCTCCGTCCTTCTATGGTACATGGCCGCGGAATATTACGAGACCATGCTCACGACGCTTCTGCTGCTCAACTTCTTCGCTGTATTCCTTGGCGGGATGTGGTACGTCTTGAGCAAGTGGAAGTTCATGGACACGTTCTTCGACTGGATGCAGAGCGGGGACCTTCGGAAGGGCAAGTCCGTCATGGACAATTTCAGGAAGAAGCACAGGCTCCGTCTCGTGGACGATGATATCATAGAGGACTACCTCTGGGGCACCGATAACAGGATAGACCGCCTGTTCCTGCAGGCGAAGAAGCAGCATGACGAGCACCTGGAGAAGGTCATCCCCGACACGATAAGGGATCTCGAGATCGCCCTCACCGAGCTGCGGATAAGGGAGCTGGAGAAGAGGGTCAGCGAGATGGAGGGGACGTCGGTTTCAGCGACCGAGAGGCAGCTGCTGACCACCTACAAGAACCTGATCAAGTCGTATACTCACAAGATATCTAACTATCAGGACAACTTCTACAACAAGTTCCCGAAATGATTTCCAGCGTTCTTCCGAATCATTTAAATTTCTATTATCCATTATTACTTATCGAGGTGCGGGTATGTCTTATTGGGAAAGAAGACGAGAAACGTCATCATGGATGGATATGGATCCTGAGCAACTTTCACGTCTTGGAAAAGGAAGGGTCGTTTTCGGGGTCGAAAAAGGTCTGGAATCTTCTCCCACTCATTGGAACATAGTGTGGGGGGTTGACGGACAGAGTACGGAAAGGGTTATAGAGGAGGGCTTCGCCCTGGTGTATTACAAACGCCATAGGGATGACTTGAGAATGACGGCATGGTTCAACGGGGTTGAAATAACAGACACGATTGAAAAAGCCGCTGGCAATTATGACGGCATTCCGGCATTCCCAAGCATGCGTCCTCCAGCACGAAGACCGCGACCGGAATATCATGATGATAGCATGGGAGATGCTTCCCGCCATAGCAGGATGGGTATCCCGACGACGGAATTCGGTGGTGATGAGAAGGAGGAAACGATAAGGAAGTACTGCCTCAGTCTGGGAGATTGCACTCCCAGATGTAGGATATATGATATTTGCGATTCCGTGATGGTCGGCAATCCGGTTATCCCCCATGGCATGCTCGATGATGCCCATCAAAAAGTCGTGCGTGTCT
>CAYRIP010000142.1:0-2398 GCA_964424395.1 uncultured archaeon
TTCCTCGCCTCCCATCTCGGGACCTTGACGACCAGATAGTCGAGCGCGGGCTCGAAGCAGGTGGATGTGACCTTGGTTATCTTGTTAGTGAGCTCCGGGAGGGTGTATCCCAGGGCGAGCTTGGCGGCGACATATGCCAGCGGGTATCCGGTCGCCTTCGATGCGAGGGCAGACGACCTCGACAGCCTGGCGTTTATCTCGATGACGGCGTGCTCCATCCTGTTCGGATTGAGAGCGAACTGGATATTGCATTCGCCTACTATCCCCAGGGAGCGGACGACGTTAATGGATATCTCCCTGAGCCAGTGGTACTCGGTGTTGTTCAGCGTCTGGCTTGGGGCGACGACGATGCTGTCCCCGGTGTGGACGCCCATGGGATCGAAGTTCTCCATGTTGCACACGGTGATGCAGTTGTCGTTGCAGTCCCTCATGACCTCGTACTCGACCTCCTTCCAGTGGTGCAGGTACCTCTCGATAAGCACCTGCCCGATCATGGAGTGCTTCAGACCCTTCTTCACAACGCTCACAAGGCCTTCCTCGTCCCATGCGACGCCTGATCCCAGCCCGCCCAGGATGTAGGCCGGCCTCACCATTATGGGGTATCCTATCTCCCTTGCGGCTTTCTTGGAACTCTCGACGTCGGAGCAGGAGACGCTCCGGGCGACCGATGCGCCCGCATCAGTGACAGCTTTCTTGAACTTCTCCCTGTCCTCCGTCGTGACGATCGCCTCAACGGACGTGCCAAGAACCCTCACCCCGTGCTTCTTGAGCACCCCCATCTCCGAGAGCTTGACCCCGGTGTTAAGGGCGGTCTGCCCGCCGAAGCCAAGTATTATCCCGTCAGGCTTCTCCTTGATGATGACCTTCTCCATGAACTCGGTCGTGACAGGCTCGAGGTACACCTTGTCCGCGAGGTCGTAGGATGTCTGTATGGTTGCGACGTTCGGATTGACGAGAACGGTCTCTATCCCCTCTTCCCGAAAGGCCTTCAGGGCCTGGGAGCCGCTGTAGTCGAACTCGGCAGCCTGGCCTATCCTTATGCCGCCGCTGCCGATTATCACGACCTTCTTTATCGTCTCATCCTTTGGCGTGCCAATCACCCATGATCTCTATGAACTTATCGAATAGGAACTTCGTCTCGACGGGGCCTGGCCTCGCCTCCGGGTGGAACTGCGCCCCGAATATGGGAAGCTTCTGATGCGCGATGCCCTCGACGGTCCCGTCGTTGACGTTGATGAAAGTCACCCTAAGGTCCTTGTCGCTGACAGAATCCGGATTGATCGTGTAGCCGTGGTTCTGGCTTGTGATGTAGCATCTCTTGGATGACGCGCTGTCCATGACCGGATGGTTCTGTCCCCTGTGGCCGAACTTCATCTTGTAGGTGTCGCACCCGAGAGCAAGGCCCAGCATCTGGTTGCCCATGCATATGCCGAAGAGCGGAATCTTATGCTCTATCAGTCCTTTTACCGTGTCCACAACATACGGGACCTTCTTCGGATCCCCGGGCCCGTTCGTCAAGAGCACGCCGTCCGGATCGAATCCCATTATCTTGTCGGTGCCGTAGCCTGCAGGTACCCTGACGACCTCAAGCCCCCTCTCAGTCAGGGACGAAATGATGCCAAGCTTCGCCCCGCAGTCGATGACTACTACCCGCTTTCCCTTGCCGGGGTATGTGATCGGCTTATCTATGGTCACCTCGCTTACGAGGTCCCTCTCATTGGGGTCCTTGGCGGCCTTGGCTTCCGCGATAAGCTCGGACGCATCGATCTCTTCCTCGCTCACGGATAGGACGCCGATCATGGTCCCCTCTGTCCGCAGGGTCTTTGTGAGCTCCCTCGTGTCTATGCCCTGTATCCCCGGGACCCCGCTGTCCTTGAGCCATCTGTCAAGCCCCATCTCGAGTGTGTAGTGCGATGGATGGCTGCACGCCTCATATGTCACATACCCCTGGATCTGCGGGGCGCTCGATTCGAACTCCTGCCTGCATACGCCGTAGTTGCCGATGAGAGGGTATGTCTGGCATAGTATCTGCCCCTTGTAGGAGCAGTCGGTGACGGACTGGGTGTAGCCGACCATCCCCGTGTTGAAGACGACCTCGCCGGTGACCTTTGCGGGAGCACCAAAGCCTGTCCCCCTCCAGACGGAGCCGTCCCTCAGGACCAGCGCTGCATGCAGGGAATCACCGATAGATGGGCCATCAGAAGAACTTGCCTTTGCGTCATTTCTTGCTTTCAGGTAAATTAAAACCCTGCACTAATATGGTGAAAAATGATATTTAAAACTTTCCCGGATTTCATGGAAGGAACGATTATATTTAAGAGGAAGACAAAGTAATTCATATAATAAAATTAATGCGGAGAGATGTATGGGAAAGGTCATAAGGATGTTCGGGCCCGAC
>CAYRIP010000143.1:0-2395 GCA_964424395.1 uncultured archaeon
AGGCTCAGCCAGGTAAAGAAGGGCGAGCTAATCCCCGAGGAGGAGTCGCTGCTGAAGGACCTTCTGAGGTCAGGCTACAAGGAGGTCATCTGGGACAAGAAGATCGATTTCCCGGGCATCAAATGCATGTACGAGCAGGAGAACTTCGGAAAGAACGCTCTTCAGCAGGATTTCAGGCGGCTCGCCATAGACCTTCGGTGGGCATCGTCCCAGACCGAGCTCAACAAGATCCTGAGCTCGGTTAACGTCATGCTCACCAAGACGCAGATGAGAAGGCCCAAGAAGGACAGGGTACTGATGCACTCGATCGGCGTTGTGGACGAGCTCGACAGGGTCATCAATACGCTCTCGGAGAGGATGAGGGAATGGTACGGACTCCACTTCCCGGAGTCCGATAAGCTGGTGCAGTCACACGAGCAGCTTGCAAGGATTATCCATGAGCAGGGGAGCAGGGACAGGATCAAGGACAAAAAGCTCCTTAGGTATGCTGATGTCTCAGCAGGCATGCCCTTCACAGAGCAGGACATAGCGGCAGTCAAGCAGTACGCAAAGAGCGTAAGCGACCTCTACAAGACGAGGGAATATGTCGCGGAGTACATAAGGACAGGCAGCAGGGAAGTGTTCCCAAACCTTTCCGCGGTCGCCGGGCCTCTCATAGCGGCGAGGCTCGTCTCTCATGCAGGCGGGCTCGAGAAGCTCGCCAAGATGTCTTCTAGCACTATTCAGCTTCTGGGCGCCGAGAAGGCCCTCTTCAGGCACCTACGGGGACGCGGGAAGGCGCCCAAGTTCGGTGTAATATTCGCGCACCCAAGGATACAGAAGGCGCCCAGGGAAGAGAAGGGCAAGGTCGCTAGGATGCTCGCATCAAAGCTTACGATGGCCGCAAGGGCCGATTTCTACACGGGAAAGGACATAAGCGAGATGCTGATGGCTGACCTCAAGACGAAGATGAGCAAGAAGCGAAGCCCAACAGGTGGGAAGAAGAGCAAGAAATGATTTAAAATTTTTCCACAATACAAGATATGGACACATATGACCGGGGAGGCAAACAGCTTGAATTGGGTAAGCCTGTCATAATCGACATAACAAACTATGCCAGGATGTTTATGCCTTACGGCATGTACGGCAATATGCCCGTGATCATCTCTGACATCGGGGACAGGAGAAGGACAGCGCCCCGATACGAGGTCCAGCCTGGGGATACTGTCATTGCCAATGCATATCAATTCTCGAATGGATGCGCATTCGCAAGGGTCGTTGAAAGGCGCGGCGTATTCATTAGCGATGGAGACAGGGGTGCTGTGAGGCTTACGGGCCTTGCCAAAGCGGATGCGCGGGATTCTATCAGCTCCCCCGAGGATAGCGGGGGCTTCATGGGTGTTTTTACGATAGTCAAGAGCGTCAAACCGGAAGACCCGAACGGTTCCGGAAAACCCAGGGAATGCTATATCAGGGTCCAAAAGCTCCTTTCAGGGAAGCACAACAGGCATTTCGTACTTGGCCGTCCCGTCAGATCAAGAGATTCCAGGGTGCTTGAACGCGAGATGTATGTCGCCGAATGGCCTCCTCCTCCAAGCGTTGAGCTTCCGGAGTCTTATACGGACAGCACAATGGTGCCAAATCTCGAAATGCTTTATTCCGCGAAAATTGGCATCCCCCAAGAGGCAAACGGCATGCTTTTCTTCGGTGATGGCGGATTCAAGGTAATCGCATCACGGGGAGGTGACCGGGAAGTCATATCGGATATGCATCCTATCGATGCGGTCGATAAGTACTGCAGAAGGTACAGCGGCAGGCATTTCCGTCTTGGTCTTGCTTCCCCAGGAAGCATCAGGCAATTGAAAGGGGCTATTGAAGACTCCGATTTCGATATCCACGCCGAGAGCCTTTGCATATAGGAAGGGAAAGGCATTCAATTTGGTTACCTCTTTTTCAGAAATTATAATTCCTCGCAGTATTCGCACACCCAGCCTTCGTCAGTCATCTCGACGCTTTCGACCATCTCCCCGCACCTGTCGCATACGAAAAGGCCGCTATTATCGCCGCTTCTGGGCCGATATTCGCTCCCGCTCATCTTGCTGAAGCAGAAAGAGCATATGAACTCGTTCACGTGCTTGCCCTTCTCGGGCTGGATGTGCCTCTCCCATATGGGCTCGTGGCAGATCTGGCATCTCCTCATATGGAAGACTCCTACATCACTTCCATTATTAATGTGGGATAAGTGGGATTCCATTAGATAAAGATGTATATTGGATTTAAATACTTTTCCATCGTACAACAAACACTTCCAATGATTCATTTCCGGAAGCATATCATATAAATAAACAACGCCTGTTGTTACCGCTTAATAAAAATCGTAAAATGGAATATATTTCCAATGTGTTTTATATACGCA
>CAYRIP010000144.1:0-2394 GCA_964424395.1 uncultured archaeon
AAAGGGCATAGTACTTGTCAAGCCCCCTATGTCCAGACATGAAGCGCGAGGAGTAGAGGACCGCGATGAATGCCATCGTCATTGCCAGCGATGCGACAAGCGAGGACATCGCGTCGGCCACGAGGACTATCCTTACGGGAAATGCCGTTGCGGCAGCGGTCGCTGGATTGGATGCTCCAACGGTATAGAAACGTGCTCCGTGGCTCAGAACATCAATGGCAAGGCCTATGGCTACGCATTCGGCGAAGGCTATTATCGCAGTGACCCAGAGGTTCCTGGCTCTTCCTCCGATCTTGCCGAAAAGCGGCGCCGAGAACGCGCCTAGGAGTGGTACCGCTATCAGCAACGCCGGCGCGTGCTCAAGTATCACGCCTAGCGGCATCATCCCTTCAGCCTCCTCTTCCTGGAGTCAAGTGATCCTGTGTCCTGGTATATTATGATAGCGAAAGACAGCATCAGCGCAACGACCGCTATGTTTATTACGATGCTTGTCAGCGTCAATGCCTGGGGAGCCGGCATCACCATCTGGAGATCGGGGGCGTTTGTGAATATAGGGGCAATCGACCCTTCCCTGTATCCGAGGGATATTAGGAATAGGTTAACAGCCGATCCCATCACGTGGATGGACATTATAATCTTTATGAGGTTCTTCCTGGAAACCAGGGCGAAGAGTCCTATGAACAATAGGACGGCAACGGCGATGAAAGGCAGGCTGATCATGCTGTCCCCCCCTCGACCATCTTTCTCGCAGACTCATCTGCGCCTTCCTTGCTGAGCACGTATAGCATTACTACCGCAAGCGAAAGCCCAACGACCACCTCAAGCCCCACCGCAAGGTTCATCAGCGGTATTATACCCCCGGTCCCAAGCTCGCCCGGGTTCGCCCCAAACGGTATGCTTGTCTTGAAGAACCATCCCGAATCCATGAGGTAACTATGAAGGAAGGTCGCGGAGAAGCTTATGAGTATGAGCGCACCGAACGCCGTTATACCGATGTTCTTGATTGTCCGGAGCATCGAGAAATGGGTGATATGAAGCCTCCGGATTATCCTTCCTCCGAATGAGACGAGAAGCAATGATGTTATGGTCGCGACGATGGCGCCACCCGCGAAACCTCCTCCCGGAGTGAGATGGCCATGAAGGGCTATATAGAACCCGAATGTTGCTATGGGGACAGAGACTATGCACGCCAGCGTCTTCACAATCTCCGATAACCCCTCTTCGTTCTTTTGCCTCATCTCTTCTTCCCCCCAAGGAACACTATGAATATTCCGCATACGGCAGCGAAGAGAACCGTGGTCTCGCCAAGCGTATCGAGCGCCCTGTAATCGAAGACCACCGAAGTTACGACATTGTTGCTTCCGGTCTCCTCCTGGCTGTTGCGTATGAAATAACCATCCATCCTGGAATCCGCAGGTGCCCCGAAAGGCCTCATGCTGAGCATAGTGATGACTGCAATTGCCAGGAAGACGACAATTGTTGCCGCCTTAATCTCCCTTTCCATTCTCCCACCTCTCAGTCCTGTTTATCGCGACGATGTATACTGCCGTCGCAAGTCCAGCGCCTATCGCTGCCTCCGCTATCGCCACATCCGGAGCTCTCAGCATGTAGAACTCAAGCGACAGCAGCATGCTCATAACGGCAAGGAAAATAACGGATTGTATGAGGTCGCGCTTCCACAGTGCTATCGCTGCAGAAGATAATATTCCCGCCAGTAGCATAATCTGGATGGTTTCGAAGATCATCTGGCAGCCTCCCTGAGCTCGTCAACGACCGCATGCCTTGGCTTTATCCCGTTCCTGTGGGCGGCCCTCGCTATGGCATGGGCGCCAGTCGGATTCGTGATAAGGATGAAAACCATTATTATCGCCGCGTGGAAAGGCAGCGCCACGAAGCTGGAGTCGCCGGACAAGACCATCGATATCCCGTATACTATCACCCCGATGTAGATGAACAGCGAGCCGAAGGTAGTGCACTTCGTTGCGCCGTGAAGCCTCGTATAGACGTCCGGGAACCTGTGTAGGGCAAGGGTTCCCAGGACCTGGAAAGCCATCCCCACGCCGAACAGGATGCAGACAAACAAGTTCATGGGTTCTCCTCCATGTATTTCGAGACGTAGAGCGTCGTGACGAACGAGAGGATGGCATAGACGATCGCAACATCGATGTACGCTATCTCTCCGAATGCCGTTCCAAGAAGGACCATGGCAGCGACAACTAGCGTGTTCATCGTGTCGAGAGCTACCACCCTGTCGGGATTGGTGGGCCCCCTTATCGCCCGCAGTATGCATACGAGCATGAGCAGGACGAGCGAGCATACGACCACCATGAGACCTGGGTCAGCCAGTGTCATTCAGCGATCCTCCTTATCCAGTTCGGGAAGCTGTGGCATATC
>CAYRIP010000145.1:0-2351 GCA_964424395.1 uncultured archaeon
CTCCTGGCGTTCGAGGACCCGCACCAGCTACCACCTGAGGATTTCGATCAAGTGGATATAACAACCGACGACTACGCGCATGTCATAATGCTATTCCCTGATGATTTCAGGGCCAATGTGACTGCGACCCAGGTGTATGCAGGGAAGAAGAACGACCTGACCGCTCAATTCATCGGAGCCTCGGATTCGTACGCATGGGACCAGACCAGACCTGACGAAGCCTTGTTCGGGCACAGGTTCAAGCCGAACGAAGCCCTGGACAGGGGAACCCTTTCAGTGGAGCAGCTGGCAGCGCTATCGATAATACCACCGAAGCATCCGATTGGATACGGCAAGGCAACAGCGAACCAGTTCGGGGAGTTCTACGAATCCGCGGAAAGCGGACAAATGATTGGTGACTACCCGACATTCATGAGAGGGCACAATGTCGCATGCATAACGGATGCGGTACTGGACAGCAAGAGACAGGGAGGAATAAAGGTACCGGTCAATTACCTAGGGTTGAGCTAAGAATCCTAGTATTACAATAGGGGGCCCAAACCCCCAATCTTTTCTATTTATTACATTCGATTTATTCATGTCTACCATCATCCATTTTTACAGGTCTTCGTCCAGCATGACCTAGACATGAACAGCACAAAGCATATCAAGCCTTATAACCAATCAATTACCATGAAAAGAAAGGGGATAGGCAGATATTTTTCTTAATATAACAGGAAAGAGCAGCGAATAGTACTGAAATCCATTTTTACGAAGATGTTAATATTTTATGGAACGCTGAAAGCGTTAAATATATTATTGGCGAATATATATTCATGAAAAGGTCAATTGTATTTTCACTCGCTTTGATCTTGATATTGATTTCTTCTGGTTGCATACAGGAAGAAGAGCCCGTTGAGAAGACATGCGAACCCCCAGAGATGAAATATTATACTGAATACGGACCTTTCTGCTGCATGGATGAGAATGCAAACAACATATGCGACAACCGCGAGATCAGGAAGAGCCTCTTCGAAAGCTGTTCTTACGACGTTGATTGCCAGAGCAACATCTGCCTCCATAAAGTCTGCAGGTCGGACCATACTTTCTGCGGGGATGACTATTGCGATGCAGGAGAGAACGCTTCCAACTGCTACAGGGACTGTGTGATTCTCGAGTTCGGGGATTTCAGACCCAAGAACATTTCCGCTTCTGTTGACGGGGAAATATACACATTCGTAATCGGCGATGATTATACATTCAGAGTGAATCCCACAATTCTCATGCCTGTATATGCAGGAAAGAAGGAAGCCATCAATGTGAGTTTTGATTACGTGTGCGACACCCCTTCCGGTTCACTGGACACCTCAAATGCGTCTCTTGCGTGGAGAAGGGGGGATTTGGAGAATGACCTTGTCAGCATATACAGTTCGTATAGAACTGATATCCATGGAAGGGTCGTCGATCTCGGATATATCGTGCCAAGAATGGGGCAAGGCACTGACATCTGGCTGGATTTTAGTGTCTGGCCAAAATACCCGGCGAGGGATTTCGATGTCTGGTGCACTTTCAGGTTCAGCTCGGACGAGCCGGAAATGTCGGTAAAGAGAGTGCTCACGATCATGTTCAGGTGAAAGCCCCATGAGATGCCTGATCAGATGAAAACCAATCCGCCAGCAGAACACCACGCGAATGCTCAAACGGTTCTATTGTTATCCACATCTTTTATGCCCCATCTCTCTACTGTCAATTTCTCGATTTTTCTGAATACGACGCTTTCGATGAATAAGCCGATGATGCCGAAGATCAGCATGCCAAGAATGACTTCCTCTGCCCTGAAATATTCCCTGGCGTTGAATATCATGAATCCCAGACCCGAAGTGGCTCCAAGCAATAGTTCGGCCGCCACTATTGCTCTCCAACCGCTAGCCATGCCCAACCTCAGGCCTGTGATGATTTGGGGCAAGGTGCTCGGCAGCAAGACATGGAAGAAAATGAAAAAGTTCTTGGCACCAAGGGACTGTGCAGCCTTGACGAAGGTCTTGTTAACGGTCTTGACGCCATTCCAGGTGCTCAGCAGCACAGGGAAAAACGTGCCTAACGTTATCAGAAATACCATCGAGTTGTATCCCAGGCCGAACCAGAGTATTACCAGTGGTATCCATGCTATCCTTGGTATCGGTTGCAGGACGTGCATAAGCGGACCAAAGAACATTTCAGCAATCTTGAACCTCCCCATTACCAATCCAAGCGATACCCCCACAATTGCCCCGATGGGGAATCCTATCATGACCTTAATCAGGCTCACGACTATGAATTCACCCAGGACGCCCGATAAGGACAGGTTGAGGAAAGCGGAGAAGATTCTATCG
>CAYRIP010000146.1:0-2334 GCA_964424395.1 uncultured archaeon
CCTCGGTGTCCCAGTAGGCGAGCAGGTGGGCGGTCCCGTAGGCCTCTATGTCCGACACCGCCGACTTGAAGCTGGCGACGTTGCGGCCCTTCTCGTCATTTACGGTCATGTCGGCGTACACTCCCGATATGGGCTTGTTCCACTCGCTCTCGGCCTCGATGTCGAACTTGGCTATCCCCCCTAGCCGGAAGTCCTTGACGGATATGCCAAGCACGTCTATGAACATGCTGCCCACGTTGAAGTTCTTGGAAAGCCTCTTGGTCTCATCGCCGTATGTCACGATGGCGCTTGCGTGGTACTCTCCGGGCCGGACATCAGCCTTCCATTCGGCCATCAGCTTGTCGCCGCCCATGGAGGGCACGTTGACGGTTCCGGCATCAAGAGAAGCGATCTGATCGTTGTTCGGGCCGACTATCTCGATGGTCGCCTTTATGCCCTTGAGCTCCTCCTTGCCCTTGTTGTCGATGCTCACTATGAACCTGGCGGTGCCGTCCGGCTCCGGCTCGTCGATCGTCAGGTAGAACTGTGCATACCTTCCTGGGAAGGGCACGTTGACCTTGACCTGGTGCACGACGGCGACGGTTCCCGTCACCTGCATCTTCCCGTTCGTCCCTGGGACGCCGCTTGGCAGCTCAAGGACCACTATCTTTGCCCAGTGGTCGCCCGGCGGGTCGATCTTTTCAGGAAGCTTCACCGTGTAGGTGAATCCCTTCGAGCCGTCGGTCTCGCCGAACGACAGCCTGTCGTGATCGAAGGTCACGCAGTCCTTCAGATCTCCCTCGATATAGATGTAGGCGTCGAATGCCTTGTGCTCGTCATTGTTGATCGTGAAGGTCACGGTCTTCTCGAGGCCGGGCTCGAAGTCCATGGTCGTTCGGCCCGGCGTGACCCCAAGTGCCTGTGCATAGCCCGCACTGCTTGAGATCATCACCAGCGCTATCATCACTGGAAATATCAGCCTCGCTTTCACTTCCCATTCACTTCTGCTCTGCCTTGACATTCTCCTCTACTCCTATCTCAAGCGTCTGGTTGACTGCAAGCGTCGCAGCTCCCGTTATCCCGCTCCTGTGGACGATAAGCCCTGTGTTTCCGGTATTCCTTACAGCGCCTGGTCCCATGCGCGAGAGGGCCACTGTCGACACCAGCTCGAACCTCATAGGGCGGCTCTCGTAATCGCCGCTTCTTACCTTCCACCAGTACGTACCGAACGGCAGCTCGCGCCTCAACGCGAAGCTGTTGCCGGATACGTCATATGTCATGGGCGAATCGAAGCCTGGCTCGTCATCGATGAGCAGCTCATAACCAGTCATCTGGCCCGTCCAGGCGAACGTCGGCATCCGCTCATCGGTCAGCATTCCGTTTAGGGGGTACATGGGCTGGATGCTGTACAGGCTCATGAACGAGGCTGCCGCAAGCGCTATGACTAACAGGTTCGCAAGCATGATCCCATGGCTAATCTTTGGTATCTTCATGATCCCACCTCGCTGCTGTATTCAGCCGTGAACCATATGGTAGAGCTCTTGTCTCCCGCGCTCTCCCCGGAAGGCACCTCGACATATAGGTCGATCTCCGCCTCGTCGGTGTTGTCTGAGTAGTTCAGGAAGTCTATCATGGTGGTGTTCACGGCGGGTATGTTGAACCAGCTGTCCGTGGATGAGCCGGACCAGTTGAAGGAGCCCTCCTCGCCGGAGACGTTGTCCGCTCTGTAGCGGAAATATGCGGACGGGCCCGGCTGCGTATCCCACAGAAGGTCCGTTGAGGAGATGTTGATATCGACGAAACAGTTGCCGTTGTTCCTGACCCGGAACGGCTCAGGGCTGTCGTTGGTCGTGTCGTTGTTGGCAAGCGGCATTATCGAGCCGAACTGTATGGTGTCGTTGTATAGGATGATGCTGACGTTGGTGTTTATCGTCAGGTTCCAGACATCGCTCCATGCGCCGTAATGGTCGCCGTCGAAGGCCCTGACAGACCAGTTGTAGTAGTAGTTGTCGTCCCAGAAGCACTCGAGGTAGTCGGTGGGCGTGTAATTGCATGTGCCGTCGCTGCAGTTAGCCGAGCCTACGACGTTGACGCTCCTTACATCGGTGCATGAGCCCGAGCCGATGATGCTGAACGTATAGTTGATATAGTCGCCGTCCGCATCGCTCATCTGCCCCCAGCTGAATTCTGGCGTCCTGTTCGTGGTGTTGCTTCCTGACGAGGGGGTCAGGAGAGTCACCTTGGACGGCGGCGTGTTGTTGATGATCTCGGTGGCGTTCTCGGTGTCGTTTAATCCGGCAGTGTTATAGACGGTGACCTGGCAGGTCCACTGCACGTATTTGGTGTGGTTCTCGT
>CAYRIP010000147.1:0-2331 GCA_964424395.1 uncultured archaeon
GGAAGACAAGCCCGCGGAGCCGGAGAAGAAAGAGGCTTGATTTTCTCCTAGTAGTATCTGCCCCAGCATGAGTAGTGGTTAGCGCAGTCTATATCGCAGCACGACCTGCATATGGGCTTCTTGGTCTTGATGCAGACGGTAGTATCCCACATGGAACCGCAATCTTCGCAGCTTTCAATTAATCCCACTGTTCCCACCGATATATAATAAGATGGAAAATTTTATATTACTTGCACTTTTTACGCAGAAATGGTTTAAAGGGGCTTGTACAAATTGATAACATGATAGAATTGGTATTCCTTGGCACTGGGTCAGGCATTCCAACGCCGAACAGGAACCATGCCGCTATATGGATGAGGCATGAGGGTGAGTACATGCTGTTCGACTGCGGGGAGGGAACCCAGAGGCAGATACTCAAGGCCAGGCTGAACTTCATGAGGATAAACAACATCTTCATCACCCACTGGCATGCGGACCATTGGGCAGGCCTGATAGGCCTTCTGCTGACGATGAACCTCGAGGAGAGGAGAAGGCCGCTTCACGTGTACGGCCCCGAGGCGGACAGGTTCATAGGGGACATACTCGACCTGGGCTACTGGGGAACCAAGTTCAAGGTGATACCAGTGCCCGTCCCATACGACGGCGATGAGATAACAAGCCTCGTGAGGACCAAGCATTTCGAGGTGTCATCAATCCCGGTGGAGCACAGCGTGCCGGCGGTTGCATACAGCCTCACGGAGCACGACCGCGTTAACGTCGACATCAGGAAGGCAAACAGGCTGTACGGGCTGAAGCAGGGCCCTCTGATAGGAAAGCTCAAGGCAGATGGGAAGATAACCGTGAAGGGAAAGGAAGTGCTCTTGAAGGACGTGTGCATCAAGAAGAGGGGCGCCAAGATAGTATATTCGGGCGACACCAGGAGATGCGACAACATCCTTAAGATATCAAAGAATGCAGACCTGCTCATCCACGACACGACGTTCGCCGATGAGGTGGAGGACAGGATGCACACGGGCGCAAAAGAGGCGGCCAAGATAGCGAAGAAGGCCGGCGTGAAGAAGCTGATGCTTACCCATTTCAGCAGGAGGTATACCGACCTTTCCGAGATTGAGAGCGAAGCGAAGAGCATATTCAAGGAATCGGTCATTGCCAAGGATTTCATGAAGCTTACTGTCTGATGCCCATTGACAGGATTTTTTGAAATCGCTAGAAAGCTTTTATATGCATATTGATATAAAAATATTCCAATAGAAAAAGAAAGGACGGATAAGAGATTTGATTGATATGAAGATAGAGATAGTAACTGAGAAGGACAATCCCCTTCGGAAGAGGAAGTGTTGCTGGCTAAGCGTTGAGCATCCGGGAAAGGAGACGCCTAGCAGATACGAGGTCCTCCCTGAAGTGGTAAAGAAGCTGGGGGCAAAAGAAGAGCTCGTGGTCATAGCCAAGATATTCAGCGAGAGGGGAGACGCCAAGAGCGCAATCAAGGTCTTGGTTTACAAGGACAAAAAGGACATCCTCCCGGCAATGGTCGCAAGGCAGGAAAGGAAAGTCAAAGCCCACCTTGAGAAGAATGACAAGAGGGCTGAGGAACCGGCGGCAGCCCCTGCTGAAGAAAAGCCCGTCGAGGGAGTGGCCGAAGCAAAGCCGGAGGAAGCGCCGGCCGAGGAAGGCGGAGCAAAAGAAGAGCCTCCGGCAGAAGAGACCGCAGCTTCCGAGGAAGAAAAGCCCGCTGAAGAGGCAGATGAGAAGAAGCCGGAGGAATCCGGCGAAGATGTGGAGCCCGAGAAAGATGAAGAGACCCGGAAGGATGAATGATTATGGCTGACGAAAAATCGCACGTTTCCAAAGAGAAGAAAGTGACTACGAAGGAGAAGTCGAAGAGGACCGGGAGGAAGCACGAGTCACTGAAGATCTGGGAGTATTACGAGGTCAAGGACGGAACCCTGACAAGGAAGAGGAGGCACTGCCCGAGATGCGGTCCTGGATCATTCCTGTCCGACCACAAGGAAAGGATGTACTGCGGAAGGTGCGGATACACCGAGTTCGAGAAGAAGGCAGCGCCGGGCGTGGAGAAGCCTCCCGAAAAGACAGAGGAACAGACCGAAGATAGGAAAGAGGATGTTTCTGAAAATAAGGCGAAGAAAAGCAGCAGTGAGCAGTAAGCCTATTCTCGATTTCTGAGATTTTCACATAAGAGCCGACAAAAGGTCGAAGATGTTCAGTCCCCTTTGCTGTATCTCAACATATTCCGGATATGCGGCGCCGGTCCTGCTCTTTGCGATGTCCATCGCGTCATGCCATGTCCCAAGCTCGTCCACCAGGCCAATC
>CAYRIP010000148.1:0-2299 GCA_964424395.1 uncultured archaeon
AACCCCCTATTCAGATGGGTTCGATGACAGAATAAACCTGGGTGTCGCGGGTTCGAATCCTGCCGGGCCCATTCATATTCTCTTTCACCGGGAACCTGCCAGGCCTGGATCGAAATCCGGATCAAAGGTATTGGGTGACATTCGCCGAGAAATCGACCAGCGGATGTCCAAAGGGCCCTGATTCCGCGATATAAAATACCCGGTTCGCTCCGAGGCCGCCCAGTTGCTGTTTCCCCTTTCCAAGTCTTTCATCGCATGCGGTTGTGAACCAGCTGTCGATTATCACGACGTCCCTGTCCGCCACCTTTTCACGGTCGAGGGTCATCACCCTGGCGGTCCCGAGAGCGCCGCTATAATCATGGCATTGGCCCTTGGTCTCCTCCATGATATATTTCCCGAAAGCAAATCCCAGCGGGGGTATGCCTATTATAAGGGGTTCCTGGACATGCTGTCTCTCGATGAGCCACGGTAGCGCTTTCTTTCCGAATTCCTCGGCCCTTTTCCTTACATTATCACCATACATGCCGGTCTTGGTTATCCCTGTCCTTCCGGTTGCCATTCCTATCACGAAAGCGTCATTAACGCCGCATCGCTTCAAGTCCGCAAGGAGGCTATCCATATAACGATCCTCGTGCAGTAACCCGACGACATTATGCGAGTTGACGATATATTTCCTTCCACCATGAATCTGCATGGTGTTTCCATCGCTTGTTTGAGCTATCGGCTCGGTAATTGGGATATTGACGATTATATTGCTGGGGACTTCGCTGAATCCCCCGTTACTGGCTATATCCCTGTACATCTCGGCGAGTCCCGAATGCAATCCCGTGACCCTCGGACTGAAGCTTGAAAACTCGTCGTGCGGGTCATCGAATGATACAACAGAGATCGCTGCGGAGTTTGGGAGGAAATACTTCTGCACGTATCCCAAGGCCTTGCTGTAGAAAGCTTCTGTTTCCTTTGCTCGACTGTTATCAGGCATAGTATTTTCACCTCTTACACAGCTAACCAAAAGCGGCTAGGTGTTTCAAACCCAATTTATGAATATTCACTTCTGACATCGCTGGAATGTCCGCGACCATCTGCTCATATTTATGGAGCACGAATCTCGAAGGGAAGAAATTGGCAGTCGAATCGTTCAGTGTGAATTTCCTATCGTCCTCCCGTTCAACGTATGTTATGTGGACATCATCAAGCATGCTGATGCCACTTGATGACTCGAATTGGCCGTTGATATGATCCCTTACGGCAAGCGCTCTTCTGAACGGGGACCCATAATCTTCCCGTGTCTGAGGCATTTGACGATATGGTATGGCGAACACGGCTTCCCTTCTGTTTCTTGCCGCGGCGTCAAGGGTCTCGTGTATAAGATGCATTTGCCCCGAGTCCATTTCGGTGTTCGGCAGCAAAGCGACCTCGAATACCTTATCATCATATTCCCCTTCGAACCCGACCTTAAGGCCAGGGGAAAGCAGGGGGGTGTCTTTTTCACACCTGACTTTCTCAGGCACAGTGTCCTCATGAACGGCGGTCACCTGTATGTTCCTTCTTCCGGCAAGCTTCTGCCTCAGCCTTCCTGTCACCCAACCATCCTGGGAATCGCTCATCTTGGGTATGAAAACGTACTGATTGGCTATATCACCTGTTCTGGGCTCGAACTGCCCCGAATAATCGACCACGAAGCACTGGTCGAACTTGTGTGGATAAATGACATGTGACCACTTTGGCACAACCATTGTCATCCCGAAGGGAATCGGACTGAATCCGACCTCATCGGACCCAATGATATCCTCAGTGGGCCTGAGCATAGGAAGCCTTCCCCGCATCGCCTTGTCGACCTCATATAGCCTTCGAAAGAAAGTCATACGATCGCTGAGCTTAGCCAACCGTGGAATCATGTTCTCATAGACTTGCTGGTAATCGGAATCCTGCATCGCAAGTTTTCTATCATATTCTGGAAAGTCCTTCCTGCGATCAGGAAAGCCGAGCCCGACGACCAAACCCCGATTGTGATTAGGGATGACATGGACGTTCATGCTCTGGGCTATGCTGTATATATGACCTACCCGGACGCCATCCCTGAATGTGCTGTTGTACGTGACCCATTTGTTATCCTTTCCATAACCTTGATTGTCGAATTTCAACGGAACCATGATAATCACCTACTCCAGGATCTCCATGGAGTCGACTTCGCCCCTTCCTTCCTTGTCGAGGCCCTTTATGATCTTGATGAACGGCTGGCCGTCGTTATGGTCTGCTGCAAGCCTCTCGATGTTTTGGGTCAGCGCAATGATCGCCG
>CAYRIP010000149.1:0-2290 GCA_964424395.1 uncultured archaeon
CCATCACGGCTTCCATGCCCATCATGGGCATCACCGATGCGATTGCCGCAAGCATCGTCCCAAGGGCCGCTATCACTATGCCGTTGATCAAAATCAGTATCCCGCCGATGATCGACAACAGGAAAGGCTTAGACGACCCTCCTGATGGCTGCGTTGGCTCTGCCGGCGCTGCACCTTCCGCAGGCTTCGCTGCCGGAGCCGCTGCTGGCTTGTCTGCCGGCTTCTCTGCCGGAGCTGCCGCTGGCTTCTCTGCTGGCGCTTCTTCTGCCATTGTTTCACCTCCTTACTTGCTGTTTGAAAGCATGTCCTGTTCCAGGGCCGGACCGTCAGCCGAGCTCTATCTTCAGACCGCCCGTCCTGGCGGCTATGAAGTTGTATGCGGCCGCCCCTGCCGCTCCATAGATGAATCCCAATATCCCGTACAGTATGGGGAAAGCCACCATGGCCAACATCCCCATAAGTCCGATCATCGGCATCATCTCCATCGAGGGGATGCTCTGCCCGCTCAAAGCCGAAAACTGCGACATCTGCGATAGGATCGTCGGCGCAATCGCACCGAACAGGACCGACATGACGGATATCACCAATCCTATGCAGAAGCCGATTATCGCCATGAGGGCTCCCAAAATCTTTCCCGCCGATATCGCATCGATCCTCTTTATCTCGTTCATGATCATTTCCTTAGGCTTGAATGCTATCCGAGTATGCCTGCTTCCTTAATCGCTGTCGGCGAGCCGCCCGCGTGCCAGGTCTTTCTCGGCCTTGCCTGAAGCGTGTATATCCTCTCGCTGTTGTCGTCAAGCAGTATGGCAGTTCCCTTCTGCCTGGGCAGGGCGTTGATGTATTCCTCTATGTCCTCGAGCATGTAGCTCTGCATGATCCCCCTCAGCGCCTCCAGGTCGGCCTTGGCCGTAAGCCTGTGCGCGATGATTATGTCGGACTGCGCGAGGGCGTCCTCGTGCAGCTTGTTCGGCCTCTGCGTTATGAAGAGCAGCGATATCCCCGGCTCCCTTCCCTGCTTAACCAGCGTCAGCAAAGGCTCTGTTGCGGCGGTCTTGCCCCTGGTCGGCAGGAACTGGTGGGCCTCGTCTATCATGATCCAGGCCATAGGAAGCGTCGTCCTGGCCTCCCCGGTCATCACCTCGAGCTCCTCGGACTTCCTAGCCATCAGCCTCGAATGGAAGAGCTTCCTGCTCAGCAGCGCGACGAGCATGGAGCGCACGGACCATCCCGCGGATATCTGCATGTAATGGGAAATGTCGATTATCGTGACCGTCCCAGGCTTCATAAGGTCCTTAATCATGGTCCCCTCGGTGCCGAAGATGCCCCAGCCTTCAGCCGCAGTGAACCTGTTCACGAGGGCGTCTTTCACCCGCTGCTCCGACCTCTTGTCCGACTCAATCGCCGATATGATGTCACTGATCGAATACGCGCCGCTCTTCTTCTTTTTCACCTGCTTTATGACCCTCTCGATGGTGATGCCGAACTCGTCTATGAATGAGAAGCCGAAGGTAAGGATCCAGTCCTCAGCGGAAAGGTCGGTGCACTGCAGGGTCAGGACGTTGTCATAAGCAACGCCCGCCTGCTCGTACTCCGAAGCGTAGCCGCCTGGTATGAACAGCTGGGTCTCCATCCCCTCCGCTTTGAGGCCCCAGCCCTTGAGTATGTCCTTGTCCTTCTCGTTTGGGTTCTTCATGGACCAGTATATGCCCATGGTATCGAACATGACGACGGAAAGGTTCTCCCTGATGGATTGCGGAAGAGCCGCGATCTCCTCGGATACGATGCCGGCAGAGTAACTATTGTGAACGATGATATCGTTTGCTATGAAGTTG
Source organism: uncultured archaeon (assembly GCA_964424395.1). Lineage (GTDB taxonomy): Archaea > Aenigmatarchaeota > Aenigmatarchaeia > QMZP01 > JAFGSV01 > JAFGSV01. The sequence continues at coordinate 1,836 of CAYRIP010000149.1, forward strand.
TGTTGGTTTGGTACGGAAATATCACAGACATTAAATACACCTTCCAGTTCCTCAATTGCCGATATCTCATCCCAGTATATATCGGACGTTGATAATAAGAACATAGGCATATTCTTATCAAACCTAGCTATTTGCATCAATTTCTGCCTCGAAGGCCCGTAATTGATACTTGTTCTCAGGGCTTTTGGTGTGGTATATCCTAATTCTCTACCCGTTTCTGCCCAGTTCGTCGGCCTGTATATGTTCCATACCTCTTTGGGTATGGTATCGGTATTGGGATTTCTGGCAATTCTTGAAATATCTTTGAGGGCTTCTTCCTGCCTTTTCATTTTCTTGCCAAAAAACCCAATCTCATTAATGTATTTGATAATGTTTTCTCCGTAAATGATCAGTTCAAAAGATTTGAACTTCTTTTCATTGTATGTCATGTTCTTGCTTCTGACTCTGGACAATAT
>CAYRIP010000150.1:0-2262 GCA_964424395.1 uncultured archaeon
TCTCCCGCATTCGATGCGAGGATCTTCCCACTATGCGATCCGAACTTTTGAAGGGTACTCCATGTCCCTGTGCCGAGAGCGCCGTCCTGCCCGAAGTCCCAATAGTCTGTAACGTTGAAGCAAAAGGATGGGTTTTGAACTAGGTTTGTTATTCCCTCTGCCTCGATAACCTTGAAATAGCTCATGCTTCCATCCTATGCGTACAGCGCTTTTGCCATGTTAAAGTCGCGGATGACGTTGGACTGGGTGGCACGGGTGTTGACGGTCTGAGTGAAGTTGTAGATATCTCCAATCGCATCCCCCTGCCCCCTCCTCATCAGGGCTTCGAGCATCCGATCCATCTGCTTGTCTGGGGCATTCTTGACCATGCCCTCGCCGATACCCATGGCGATAGGCTTTCCGATCTCTTTTGCGGCGAGCTTGGATGGGGACGAGATGCCGAGCCAGTCCTTTACTGCCTGAATCGCATTATGTGCCGCATCTACTGCTTTCTGTGCGAGGTTACCCGCGAACTTTTTGACCCCATCGGCGATACCGTCGATGATCCCTTTTCCGACTGCCAACCAGTCTGTACCGGCGAACGCCGCGATGACGTCATTGATGATATCCCAGACAATGGAGTGACCGACGAGGCGGTCATAGAGATTCTGGAAGAATCCGATAATCCCGGTGACAAAGCCCCCAATTAACCCCGTGATAAAGGACACCATCGTCCCTATCGCCAAGCGGATCCCGTTCGCTACGGCGATCACTGTCCCGACAAGACCTTGAAATACCTTTCCTAGGCCCTGTAGGAGAAGTGGCATATCTCCTGTGAAGAGACCCTTGAGGAATTCATACAGCCCGGTGAAGATATTCTTCAGGGAGTTAAAGAGTAGAACGCCATTGTTTCTCCAGTCTACGAACCATTTCGACACATACTGGATGGCATTTGCGATTCCGTTGATTACGCCGATGATGATGGCGATAGCAGAAAGGATGACCGCCCCGACCACGAGAAGGATTGCCTTGACGGTATCCCAGACGATAGACCAATCGATCCCGAATAAGGCAATCGCCGCCTTGAGATTATCGAAGGCTTCGAGCAACGAGGGCCATACCTGCTGCACGATCACATCCCACACCGCTAGAACGACATCCTTGATAACCGTCCATGCGGTCATAAACACGGCTTGGATGACAGGCCAATTAGTAACGAACCAATCCTTGACTGTGCCAAATATCTCCAGGATCTTGGTCCATACATCTAGTACCGTCTGCTTGATTGTCGGCCAGTTCTCCAGGAACCATGCCTTGAGCGTTTCCAAGACGCCGGAGATTTGCCCCCATGCTTCTTGCAGCTTTGCAGCGATAAGAGGCCAGTTTTCGTCCCACCAAGTCTTTAATCCCTCAAGCGCTGGCTTGACACTTCCTTCCCACCACGAGATAATTGTGTCCCTCATCCCAAACCAGTTATTATCCCAGGCCGTTTTTAGAATAGCTATCCCGGCGATAAGGGCAAGTATTTCTGGACCGACTAGACCAACCACGATCCCGAGTGCTTTGAGAGCTAGGGAGAAGAGTCCGGCAGCTATTGCCCCAGCGGCAAAAAGTCCCGCGACCTGGGCCAGGTTATCAACGAATCCCTCTGAGGGAAGGACATCCTTTACCTGTTCAAGGATTGGACCCACGTATTCATCCCAGAACTGCTTAACGCTGGTAGTAAACCTGTTCCATTCCGCCAATGCGTTATCAATCGCTGGCTTCCACTCTGTCTCCCACTTTTCCTTCCACGGGAGTAGCAATTCGTCGATCAGCTCATTGATCCGATCCTTCATATTCTGGAACTGCTCGTCCAGTCCACCGGAGAGATCCAATCCTTCCGGCACTTCCGGCAGCTCCAGGTCTTCCATCACATTCCCGGCCTCTTTCTTGGCCTTTTTCATACTATCAACAACAGGCTTCAACGCCTCGCTCATCGAGAAGAGCTGGTCGAGCAGCCGCCCCTGCAGGTTGACCTGTTCTTTCAGCACGTCGAGGTTGCTCTCTGCCTCAGTCTTCTGTGCCTCGGCTTCCTTGACCTGCTTTCCCGTCACCGCGAGGTTCTTCCTCGCTTCCTTGAACTGGGCGCGTAGAGGACCAAGGACGTCTTCCCCTGCCCCTGCGGCCAACAGGCTGTTATACTCGCTGGCAATATCCTGGATCTGCTTCTTGGCAGCCTCGTTCGCTCGCCTACTGTCTTCCAGCCTCTCCTCTGCGATCCTGACCGCGTCCACCGCCTGG
>CAYRIP010000151.1:0-2260 GCA_964424395.1 uncultured archaeon
GCTTGGAAATCCACTCATACTCGCGTCAGGTTTCCTCGGAGTGACAAAGGCATCCCTTCAAAACGTCGCGGAGAACGGCGCTGGTGCCGTCACGATCAAGTCCATCAGCAGGGAGCCAAGGAAGGGCCACGATCCGCCCATTGTGCTGACCGACGGCGATGTCATGCTAAACGCGGTCGGCTATTCCAATCCCGGCATAAAAGAGGCCAGGAAGGAATTCTCGGATCTTGGGGGGGTCGGGGTTCCTGTGATCGCAAGCATCATAGGCGAGGATGCGTCTCAGCTCGGATACATGGCGAAGAACTTCCTCTCCAAGGAATTCGCCGCGGTCGAGGTGCCATTGTCATGCCCGCATACCCCAGGCTACGGCCTTATGGGCGGACAAGGATCCCCGGAGGCAACATTGAAGATAACGAGGGCCGTCAAGAAGAACACGAAGCTTCCTGTCATCATCAAGATATCGGCTAACGTGCAGTCCATCGGAGAGGTCTCGAAGGCCGCCGCTAAGGGTGGAGCGGACGCTATAAATGTTACGAACACCACCGGTCCGGGTATGATGATCGACATCCATGCGAAGAAGCCCATTCTGGGATTCAAGATCGGAGGCATGTCGGGCCCCGCGATAAGGCCGCTGGCCGTAAGGTGCGTCTACGATGTCTATGAGGCAACAAAATCATCCAAGACGCCTGTCATAGGGACCGGCGGTGTAACGACAGGTGAGGACGCCGTCGAGATGATCATGGCCGGGGCATCGGCCGTGGGTATAGGCTCTGCCGTCCATTACAGGGGAATCGATGTGTTCAGGAAGGTCTGCGATGAGATATCGGCCTTCATGGACGGCGAGGGTTACTCCGGCGTAAAGGACATGGTGGGGATCGTCCATGATTAGGGCAATCATACTGGACTGGAGCGGGGTCTTAAGCGACGACCTTGCCTTGGTGCACAGGATAGCCGGAAAGATTTTCAAGGAGATCGGCCACAAGTTCATGAGCATAAAGGAGTTCAAGGAGCGGTTCGACCTTCCCTACATGGATTTCTACCGCTCCCTTGGCATAGATACCGACAAGGATAAGCTGGACGGCATGTACAGGGAGCTGTATTCAAAGAGCAGGAAGAAGGCCGCGCCGTTCCCATTCGCCAAGAGGATGCTAAGCTGGCTGCGGAAGCAGGGAATCGAGCTTGCGGTGCTAAGCTCCCATCCGCAGGGATTCCTCGACAAGGAAGTTGGCGACTTCGGCTTTTCGGGCATCTTCAAGCATGCTATAGGATCCGTCCACGACAAGAGGGCCATTATAAGCGACCTGGTGGAGAAGATGGGATATCACAAGGAAGAGACGCTGCTAGTAGGGGATATGGCACATGACATCGAGACCGGGAATCTCATCGGCATGCCGACGGCGGCTGTCCTGAGCGGATATCACTCGAAGAAGAAGCTCGAGGATATGGAGCCGAATTTCATCCTTAATGACATCCGGGACCTGAAGTTCATAGTCGAGGGGTGCTACTCATGAGCGATCATTGGGGAAGGCCTTCCGAGAAGCCCACGATGCATAGGATCCAGGATGTCGCGGAAGAGGCGCTTGAAATCAACACTTACTGGTTCAATGGCGGCATTGGCGCAAGTCCAGGCCAGTTCGTCATGCTATGGATACCGGACGTGGGGCTGAAGCCCTTCGGGGTATCCTATCAGGATAAGGGCAGGTTCGCCGTCACCGTCAGGAAGGTGGGCCCTTTCACGGAAGAGCTCTTCAGGAAGAAGGCAGGCGATCCTGTCGGGATCATGGGGCCTTACGGCAGGGCGTTCTCATGCAAGGGGAAGAGGGTCGCCCTTGTCGGAGGCGGCTACGGCACCGCTCCTATGGGATTTCTTGCAGAGGAGATGGCCGCGAAGGGGAGCAGTGTATTCCTATCCACCGGGGCCGCATCAAAGCACTATATCATATTCAAGGGCAGGTTCAAGCGCGAAAACATCAAGGCGATGTTCTCCACTGACGACGGCTCCTTCGGCCATCACGGATTCTGCACGGACTGCCTGGCAGACCTCCTGAGGGACGAGAAGGTCGATTATGTCTATTCATGCGGTCCCGAGGCAATGATAAGGGAGGTGAGCAGGATATGCTCCGAGCACGGCGTACCCGCCGAGTTCTCCCTGGAGAGATACCTTAAATGCGGCTTCGGCGTCTGCGGATCCTGCTCACTTGACGGGACTGGATGGAGGGTGTGCAAGGATGGCCCCGTATTCACGCTCGAGGAGCTCAAG
>CAYRIP010000152.1:0-2255 GCA_964424395.1 uncultured archaeon
CTTCGGGCTGTGCCTCGGCTTCCAGATGGCGGTCATAGAGTACGCGAGGAGCATCTGCGGGATGAAAGGGGCGAACTCCACCGAGGTCGACGACAACTGCAAGAACGACGTCATATGCATACTCCCCGAACAGGAGGAGATAGCGGAGCTTGGAGGGACGATGCGCCTCGGAGGTCATGACGTCATAGTGAAGAAGGGAACCCAGGCTCACAAGCTCTACGGGAAGGACGTCGTAAGGGAGCGGTTCAGGCACCGGTTCAACGTGAACACGAACTGCATCGACGTGCTGGAGAAGCACGGGATGGTATTCTCGGGCATGGCCCCCAAGAAGAGGATCATGCAGATACTCGAGCTTCCCAAGAACAGGTTCCACATAGGTGTCCAGTTCCATCCGGAGTTCACGTCAAGGCCTCTGGAACCCAATCCGCTGTACCTGGGTTTCATCAGGGCCATGCTTGACAAGAAGAAGCGCTAAGCAAGGTTTTCTTATTCCATTCCGGGCTCGTCGTCAACCATGGCGGGCATCGGCCTCACGATATCGTCATTCATCGGGGTCAGCTCCAGCTCATTCACCAGGTCCCATGTGTTCTCATCAAGCACCGTAATCTTGTTCGATCCGATTATGTAGAGGTAGTCGTCCAGATATATCGCCCTATTGGCGCTGATTTCGCTCACAGCCTTCACCATCGAGAGCTCATCCCCTCCGTAGGAGAAGACGTAGCCTCCCTTGCTTCCGGGCATGAAGAACACCTCATGCTTGTCGTCGAGCAGGAATGCGTGATGGGTGCTGAGGACTTCCGACCAGTACTCGCTGAGGGTGTACTTGGACGCCTCAATCGGTTCCGTCGGGTCAGTGACATCGAACAGGGAAAGCTTCACCTGCGACCCCTCCTTGCCTATCCCGAGTATCTTGTCCTTGGTGATGGGATGCAGGTAGCTCGAGTAACCGGGTATCTTCAGCTCGCCCTTTATCTCGGGGTCGCTTGGGTCAGACAGGTCCATCACATAGAACGGGTCTATCTGCCTGAACGTTACTATGTATCCCTTGTCCTGGATGAACCTCACTGAATATATACTCTCAGTCAGCCCCATGTCGAGGGCGGATCCCACGATGTCGAGCCCGTCGTCAAGGACGTATACGTCGTTTGCGCTCTCGCCCCTCATCATCCAGCTGGTGCTCCCCACGGTGACGGCCACCCTCAGGTGGTCCTCGTACTCGTCAAGCGAGAACTGGTTGAGCAGGGTTCCGGGGACGGAGCCGCTCGCATCTATGTTCAGGTCTAGGCCTATCTTTGCGATTCCGGTCTTCACGAAATCCCTCTTGTGCGCGGCGGTATAGTTGACCATCCTGTTCGACAGCTCGTTTTCGATCCTCAGCCTCTCGTCGCTGCTCAGTGAGCTCCAGTGCTTCTGCAGTATCAGGCCCACCTCGGTCATCTTGGACATGGTGCTTATGTCATAGCCCCCGATCTTGTCCATCTTATCGATTACGCTATTCGGGACCAGGTCGGTGTTCTCCCTGAAGAAGCCGGTGAATATCTCCAGTATGTCTCCCTGGTACTGGTACGTTATGTATATCGCGTTGCTGGACATGTACATTATCGAAGAGCTGGATGAGCCCACGAAAGAGACCGCCTTCTCGGCCTCCCCTGAATGGGGGTCCATGATTATCGCATTGTAGGTCACATCGACCTCGAACGGGTTGACGGGATGGAAGATCCTCGGGCACGATATCGTCAGAGGTACCCCGTCCATTGATAGAGGAACGATCGGGCACGGCCGGTAATAATCGATGTTGTTCCTTGTCACCAGGTATATCTTTTCGTTGTAGAGCCTTGCCCCGACCATGCTGCCGTTGATCTCCACCTTCCACGACTCCTCAGGGGAATCGGGGTCGGAGACATCATATCCGTATATGCTGTCGTATGTGAAAATGACGAGGGTGTCGCCTACCAGAAGAAGGTTCCCGTTCCTGCCGATCTTCGATCGTTCTTCCATGTCCTCGGGAGGGAACGCCCCTATGACATTAGTCCCCCCTCCATAATAGTATGAGCTTCTCCAGTAACCATATGATGAAGATGAGAGATATATGTCCTGCCCGTCAGTCTTGACGATGTCGGGCTCGTCGATGCCCATGACCTGCACAGTCGTTCCAGAGACCCGGTCGGCCTCGGATTTATCTGCAGTTGCGGCCGGTGCCGGCATCGCGCCCCCTTCGGCGACGGTGTCCGCATTAATCTCCATTGACCCTGCTA
>CAYRIP010000153.1:0-2255 GCA_964424395.1 uncultured archaeon
AAGCTCAGCGTGGACTCGTTCATGACCAAGCAGCCCGTGATCATAGATAAGGAATCAGACATCATGGAGGCGGCGAGGCTGATCGACACCTACAAGGTCAACAGGATACCCGTAATGGATGGGGAGAAGCTTGTCGGGATACTGACAAGGAACGATATCATCAATGCCGTGGCCAGGCTCGACTTAGACCTTCTGAAGACAAAGAAGAAAAGCAGGTAGCATATCGCTTCTTAAAAGAAATAATAATCCTTCGGACCAAATATTGGTATGATTCCATTTGGCGGCGGCGGACCCTTCTCCCAGAATGCCCGCTTCGATCAGGTCTTCATGCGTGACGATAAGACCCTGTATAGGATAGTGGAGCTCTCGGGCATCAAGAAGTCTGATACGATCCTCGAGATTGGGACCGGGACAGGCAACCTGACAAGGTTGCTGGCGGCGAAGGCGAAGGAAGTCATAACCATAGAGATCGATCAGAAGCTCAAGCCAGTCCTGAAGAGCCAGCTCCGGGATTTAAAGAATGTCCGGATCATCTGGGGAAATGCGTTGGGGGTTATCGAAAACGGCGGACTGGATTTCAACAAGATTGTCAGCAATCCCCCATATTCGATCTCAGAGCCGTTGGTGAAGGCCCTGTTCAAGCAGAAGTTCGAATGCGCGATCCTGACCCTCCCATGGAGGTTCGTCGAGAGGCTGACAGCGAATCCGGAGGAAAGGAGATATTCAAAGCTTTCCATGTTCGCTCAGGCCTTCTTCAGTATAAAGACTATATTGCAGGTTCCAGACGACGCCTGGCATCCCAGGCCGGACACGACCAGCGTTGTTATACGGCTCTCGAGGAAGGACGATCCCGGAATCGATGACATGTTCATCCAGGGGCTTGCGTTGCAGTCCGACAAGAAGCTGAAGAACGCCATAAGGGAGGTCATGGTAGAGCTTTCCCCCGGCAATGGGACGAAGCGGAAGGCAAGAGATGCAATGGATGATATCGGTTTGTCTGAAAAGGTAATGGACAAGAAGATCAGCGAGATGAAGCTTGGGGAGATAAGGGAAGCCGTGGACAGGATGGGAGAATCCTTGTAGCAGGATCATATCTTATAGACCATTCTGATGCAGGCGTCCAGGTCCTGTATCAAGGGCATCCCTAAAGCTTCCTTTGGATGGGCCCATTTGAACTCCCGGTGCTCGCCCGGATTTATCCTGACGCTTCCTATCCCGCCCAATCTTAAGTGGAATATGTGGTATAGGAAATCGTAGTCGTGATATTTGACGAACACCTTCTGATAATGCGATATCGCCCGGCCGGATGCCTTGATCCCCGTCTCCTCTTCCAGCTCTCTTAGCATGCCCGACAGCGGGCTCTCGCCCTCTTCGATCGTCCCTGAAGGAAGGCCCCACGTGTTTCCATGGGGCTTTTCGCTAAGCCTGTGAAGGAGCAGTATCCTGCCTTCGTTTTCCACAAAGCACCCTGCGGCCTCGAATCTGGGATTGAAATCCTTGGGCTCTTCCGTGAACAGCATGAAAATGACCTATCCTGGGGATTTGAAGGGGCTGGGAATCACATGATCATGATTTCTTCCCGAGGAATCCCTCGATCCTGTCGATGCCCTTTTCGATGGTCTCCGTTGAACAAGCATACGACATCCTGACGTGGCCCTCACCGCCGAACGCTGATCCCGGGACTACCGCGACCCTGGCCTTGTCAAGCAGCTGCATGGAGAAATCCATGGAATCCTTAATCCCGCCTGTGAAGCATGAAGCGACGTTCGGGAAGACATAGAAGGACCCGTGGGGCATGGTGCAGCTTATGGGGCTCGCGTCGTTTAGACGCTTCACGATGATGTCCCTTCTCTTCCTGAACTCGTCCCTCATACTGAATATGGAATCCCGGCTCCCGTTCAATGCGGCAAGGTAAGACTTCTGGGAAATTGATGTCGGGTTTGATGTGGTATGGGACTGGAAGTTTCCTATCATCTTCATTACGTCGGCGGGCCCTGCTGCCCATCCTATCCTCCAGCCGGTCATTGAATAGGCCTTGGATGCCCCGTTGACGGTGATCGTCCTCTCCTTGATCTCATCACCGAAGCTGGCTATCGAGACGTGCTCGCCTTCATAGACGAGATACTCGTATATCTCATCGGAGACGACATACACATCGTTCTCCACGGCGATGGAGGCTATCTTCTTCAGCTCCGCCTTGTCGATGACTGCCCCTGTCGGGTTGCAGGGCGAGTTGAGAAGGATGACCTTCGTCT
>CAYRIP010000154.1:0-2251 GCA_964424395.1 uncultured archaeon
CTGGGTCAGCAGGTCCAGGGCCTGCCATCCTTGACCACTAGACTACGGGGCTGTTTTGTCGCAGTATCTTATGGGTTTCTTTTATTTTATCCTTTATACAAATAAATAGCTTTAAATTTATCCTTTTATATGCATTCTGACGAACTCCTGACGGACGAAGAGTCGCTCTTCACCTCCCCAGGGATTCTCGACATAGATTATCTGCCCAGGCTGATGCCATTCAGGGAGGAGCAGCAGAAATACCTGGCTAGCGTCATAGACCGCCTCCCTTCTTTGGGTAATAACATTCTGGTTCACGGGCCCCCGGGGATAGGGAAGACTGCCTCGATCAGATGGGTATTTAGGGAACTCAGGGAGTCTGGAAGCTCTGATGTTATTCCTGTTCTTTTAAACTGCTGGAAGGACACGGATCTGCAGAAGATGGTCCTTTCGCTCTGCAACCAATTCGGAATCAACACGGCATACAGGAATCCAGACGAACTGTTCTCGCTACTTATCCACAAGCTCAAATCGTCAAAGGCAGTTGTCCTGGCATTCGACGAGATAGACCGGACAAAAGACCAAACGTTCCTCTACCAGTTCGTCGAGGAGCTTCCGCACAAATCGATATTGATGATTTCCACCAAGAAGGACTGGCTCGCCCAGCTGGACACAAGGGTGCGATCGAGGATCATGCCGGAGCTTCTGGAGTTTAAGCCTTACGAGAGGGGACAGACCAAGGACATACTGGAAGAGAGGAAGAAGCATGCGTTCGTCGACGGGGTATGGGATGATGACGCCTTCGAAATCGTCGCTGCGAAATGCTTCGGTAACGGGGATATCAGGACAGGACTCGCATTGATGAAGGCAAGCGGCCTTGCGGCTGAGCAAGATGCCAGCAGGAAGATCAAGGCGGAGCATGCAAAAGAAGCCATAAAGAAGCTCGGTCTCAAACCTTCGGATGATAAGATAGTTCCTCAGGCGAAGAAGCTGACGGATTTCAGCTGATGGTTGAAATTTCGGTATATTCGCAGCAAAGCTTTTAAACATGTCATCATCTAATAATCTATTATGTCCCTATCTGTTACAACAACAAAGACAGAGACGACAACAGCTTAGGCTGTTTCCATTGGTCTTCGGGGACGCAAACTCCTTTTATCCGGCACGGATTTTGTTGGAACCTTTATGTTTTGCACCCCGATCATCGGGAATATTTGAAAAGGGTGAATGATGGATATGTGCTTGGAATGGAGGATTGCAAGAGTGCTTGGTTCGTTTTTAAGGGCATTCCCACAAGTATATTTATACCATTGTAAGGCAGTCGCTGTAAGGCTGTGGTGTGTAGTATGAAGATATTGCTGATACATTCAGATTTCATTGAATATGAGGCCAAGAAGAAGGCTATCAAGGATGCCGAGGCCGCAAATAAAGATCCCGTTAAGGTGAAAGAGGCCCTGGTCGTTTTCTCAAGCGTCGAGAAGAGCGATGAATCCAAGTCCGGCAAGATAATAGATAACACGGTAAAGGAGATCCTTAGCGTCTATGATCAGGTTAAGGCGAAGAGCATCGTTCTTTACCCATTCGTCCATCTTTCGCAGACGCCGTCATCACCGTCCGCTGCACTTAACATTCTCAAGGGCATAGAGAAGAAGCTGAAAGCAGGCAGGCTGGTTGTGAAGAGGGCACCGTTCGGGTGGTACAAGGGATTCAACATCAAATGCAAAGGCCATCCGCTCTCAGAGCTTTCGAGGGACATAAACGCTGAGGGCAGGGCTGGTAAGGATAGCGATGTATCCGATGCGATCAAGAAGGAGAAGGAACTCAAGTCGAGATGGTACATCGCGATGCCTGACGGAAAGATGCATGAGATAAAGGCGAATGACGGCAAGATCACGGGATTCGATTTCAGGAAGCACGAGAACCTCGAGAAGATGGTCATGTACGAGATGGGGAAATCAAGGATCGTCAAGGAGGAGCCTCCGCACATAAAGCTGATGAGAAGGCTGGAGCTCGTCGATTACGAGATGGGCTCGGACCCGGGGCATTTCAGATACTACCCGAAAGGCAAGATGATGAAGAGCCTGCTCGAGGAATGGGTCACACGGAACATGCTCGAGTACGGGGCAATGGAGGTCGACACGCCTATCATGTACGACACTGAGCACCCAGCCCTCAAGGACTACCTCAACAGGTTCCCCGCAAGGCAGTACAACATACAGACGCCGAACAAGAAGGTCTTCCTTCGGTTCTCCGCATGCTTCGGGCAGTTCCT
>CAYRIP010000155.1:0-2250 GCA_964424395.1 uncultured archaeon
TCCTTGCCGAGATGCTTGCAGACGGCCTTTATCTCCACGATCTTGCCGTCCGGGAGTGAATCCGTGTCATACATCAGCCTGCCTAAGAGCGTGGATTTCCCATGGTCCACATGGCCGACTATAACGAATTTCAGAGCTTCTTGCATAAGCGTATCACCAGAACACCTTGATAAGTGTGAAACCTCCCAGGAAAATGGTTGAAATCCCGACCAGCAGGCCTACCTTCATCGTGTCGACCTTCTTGACTGTCACCACTGAAAACGGGGTGGCTGCCAGGGCGCCGATTACAAGGAAGGGGGCGATGCCCCAATCGATAGGGGATGAGACGATCAGGTAAGCCAGAATAGCCACGAGGCAGGTGAAGCTCTCGGAGAATGACGTGATCGCCACTGAGCTCTTGCTTTTGATGCCCGAAAGTATCTGACCCGACGTAACCAGCGGGCCGTAACCGCCTCCGGATATCCCTTTGTTGAAAGACGCGATTACGCCGAGGCCTACAATCCTTTTCCATGAGAATTTCAAGCCTCCCTTGTGCTTTGCAACTATCACCAGGCCCATCGAAAGCACTATGAAGCCTATGAACAGCCTGAGCAGCATCTTGGGCAGGCTCATTGCGATATAAACCGCGACTATCGAACCTATTATGCTGCACGCCGCAAGCACCATCGCAACCTTGGAATCCCTTGACTTGGGAAGATATCCCAGCCTCCCTAGCCTTTTGACGATTCTGTGTTCGCTGTCCCTTGAGAAGTCGAACCCGACATTGCCCGCCTTGCTGTGCCCGTAGGATGCGACCGCCCCCGTCACAAGCTCGGAGACGAGAATCGCGGGAACGACGGCCAGGGGGGCGAGTCCGAACATGAGAAGCAGGGGCGTCAATATTGTACCGTATCCCATGCCCAACGTCGAGTCTATGTACTCGCAGACGAATGCCGCGACCGATATCCCGAACAATATCAACATCCTTTCCATGGTCATCCCCTACATGTAACCCAGTGCCCTTAGCTGCTGCATGGCATAGGCAGTCTCCTTGTCCTGCGCACGGCCGCTCCTCTCCCCTGTTCTCGAATCCTTGACCTCCTGGATTATCGCGTCTATGGTGTCTGCGTTCGAATCCACGGGCTGGGTGCACGGCATGCACCCGAGGCTCCTGTACCTCTTGCCGTTCTTCGCGAAATATAACGGATTAGCGGGGAGCTTCTCCCTCTTGATGTAGTTCCAGATGTCTATCTCGTTCCACTGCAGGATTGGATGGACCCTCAGGTGCTGCTCGGTCTCCTTCTTGGTCTTGAACTGGTCCCAAAGCTCCGGCGGCTGGTCCTTGTAGTTCCACATGAAGTCCCTGTTCCTGGGGCTGAAAACCCTCTCCTTGGCCCTTATTCCATGCTCGTCCCTTCTGATACCAAGGAAAAGAGCATCGAACTTGTACTCATCGATAGTCTTCTTGAGCGACTGCGTCTTCCTGACGTCGCAGCACTTCAGCTTGTCGTTATGGTCTATCCCCCGCTTCACAGCATCATCGACGTTCTTTGAGACTATGAGCTCGAGGTCCCACTTCTTGACGCACCAGTCCCTGAAATCGTACATCTCCTTGAAATGGCAGCCTGTGTCTATGTAGATCACGGGAAACGGGACCTTGCCGAAGAAGGCCTTCTTGCAAAGCCAGAGAAGCGTGGTGGAGTTATGGCAAACGATTCCATTAGTGATGAAATTGTGCGACCCCTCTATCTCAATATCATATACGGTGATCCTCTTCCGTGGAATCTTTCTTATGTCTCTCACTGTCCGAGCGCTCACATCGTAAACGCTGCGGGGATTTCTTACCTTTTTCCCATCCTTGAATTTACCTGCTATGTCCCTCATCACCCCAAAGAACGTTTTAACGCTTTTTGCGCTTTTCACATTAATCGCATAGATGTGCTCGTGTCTTGTCTTGAATCCGGATTTACTGGCGCTTGAAGTGGATAGGGAGTGGTCTATGCCAAGCCTCCATAGAAGCGGTCTGATGCCTTCTAGAAGCCTCTTGTTCATCGAGGAAAATGATATCGATGCCCTTCCCTTACATTCCAGCCAGCATGACCCGTCTCCAGCGAAATATCCAGAAAGAAAAAGCGAAATCTGTCTGTTAGATGCTCTATATAGCCATTTCGGCACTTCCTTATCGTCACCCTTCCCCCTGAACCCAAGCGCCTTCAGATCCTTTGTATACCTGCTAGAGCATATCCAAGCATCGCCTTTGCCGTTCACCTT
>CAYRIP010000156.1:0-2250 GCA_964424395.1 uncultured archaeon
AGGCTGGTTCCCAAGCACAAAACCGACATAATCATAATCACCATCCAAATAACCTGCTATGGGTTAAAAGCATTCGCTGGCAAATGCCTTCCCCTCGGATGTCAGCCTGTAACTCCTGAAATGGCTTGACGGCTTTCTAATCACATAGCCCCTATCCACAAGTTTACCCAATGCCGCATATAATCCCCTGTCGTGGGAATAATCCGTATGCCGGCTCAGGTCGGAAGCTTTATGATAGCTTCCTTCGCCTGAATGCACGAAGAAATCGGCCGGCCTCGCAAGCCCGCATGAACCGTAGAAATCGCTTTGATCCATTTCCTTTCCGGTCCACAGATAGACGAAGCAGTCCACATCCTTGTCGCCGACATCAGGTTCAACGAAGGGGAGGCCTTCGGGATATCGCGCGCTTCCAAAGGCCACCCCTGAGAGGTCATCGAGCTTGCACTGCGCCGATGTGGGCGGCGCCCCCACGACCCCGGACAATTCCATCAGGGTCTGCGGCCCGTTGACCGACAATGAGCTGAGTATGTCCGTCCTGGCGTAAGAGCCCCTCCTTTGGAAGCAGCTGTTCATGGCACCGATGACATCGAATGCTGAGATCCCGTATGCTTCCGGAAGGAAAGTCATCCCGAACGCGACTGCGGGCTGCAAACATTCGCCCTTTTGGGTCAGGCTCCATGCCCTGGCTGTCGAATTAGGCCTCCTGCCTTGGACCCTCGACATGACCGCAACACCCAATTCCTCCCTCCCTAACAGCCTGTTCATGTAATTGTATGCTTCCTTCCTCTCAAGAGCAACGCCAGGTACCCTCAATCTAGCGACGCTGTCCATAATGTCCGTCGCTGTCGAAGGATCGGTTGAAAGCCGGAGGAAGGCCGTGGCTTTCGGCTCAAGGTTAATGATATCGAGGACCGTGTGGTAGTCCTGCATGTTGAAGACTTGCACTCTTCCGCTCATGCATAGAATAACCGGAGCAAATTCTATATACCTGGCCTTTGATATAAACCGCTATCGTCCATTCACTTGACGGTGATCATGCTCGTCTTGCCGCGGGTCTTCTCCACGGGCGTTATCGTCAGCCTCTTCTCGGACTTGAGCCTCTGCAGGAGTCGGTAGAATGTCGTGTAGCTCATGCCCTGCTCCTTCTTCATGAGGTCGTAGAGCCTGCCGGACTCGATCGGCCCCTTCGCCTTTATTATGGATATCAGTATCTTGCCGCTGTCGACGTCCTCGTGCCTGGTCATGGCCTTCAGCGCCTTCTCCATGTGCGGCTCCTCGATCCGCTTGCAGGCGTCGGCCTCCGCCGCCATTGCTGACTGCTTTATCAGCTCGATCCCGAACCTGAGGTCCCTCGAATGCGAGACTATCCTGTCAAGGAGCTCGCCGGGGATGACGTCCGGATACAGGCCTGCCTCGGCCCTCCTCTCCAGGATGTCCCTGACCTCTTTTTTGCTGTACTCGGGGAAGTCTATCCTGACAGGGGAGAATATCGACCTGACCCTCTCGTCGAGCTCATGGAGCAGCTCCTCGGTGGCCACCGCGAAGACTGATGTCAGGACCCCCCTGTATGACTCGTGGGCCCTGAGAATGGTATAGAGGATGTCGTTCGCCGTTCCGCTGTCGAAGAGGAAGTTTATGTCGTCGAGAGCGACCACCAGGACCTTCCCGTCCCTGGAGAGCCTCGTGAAGACGTCGCCGACAACCTTGGAAAGAGGCGTGCCCGTGTCGGGGGGCGCCATGCCGAAGACGCTCCTGTGGATCTCTGAGAATATCTTGAAGGCGCTCGGGTGCATGTGGCAGTTCACATGCACAGTGAGCACCCTGTTCGTCTCCTTTGACAGCTCATCGAAGACAAGCCTCACCGCGGTGGTCTTGCCTGTCGCAGGCGGGCCTATGAGGAACGCGTTCCCAGGCCTTCCCTCGCGCATGGCGGGCTTCAGGGCGAAGGTCATCTCCTTGAGCTGGCCGTCCCTGAAGCGGAACTGGTCGGGGATGTGGTCGGGATTGAATATGGTGTCGTCCCTGAACAGGGTCTCTTCCGCTAGGAGGATATCGCGCGGGGGCATGTATAGTAAACTGTGAGCAAGACTTAAATTAGCCAGTTTTCGACCACTTTCCACCTTGAAGAATCGCGAATAATGGAGGAGAAGTGGAAAAGATATATTTTATTAAACCGTTGCTCATATACAACATTAATGCACGATGCAAGAGCCCCTCTTTTCATGACAGGCATATTGGCCTCTATCATGC
>CAYRIP010000157.1:0-2247 GCA_964424395.1 uncultured archaeon
TTATGCATTCGAACCATATTTCCCAATATTTATATGGTCACCGCCAATATATTAACATGGTGGACAAGAAGCTGATTGAATACATCAACGACAATCTCAAGAAGGGCCATAGCCTTGAGGAGATCCGGAAGTTCATCGTCAATTACGGGTGGTCGGACAGGGAGTACGACGAGGCTGTCCTCCTCGCGTCGGGAGCAACGGAAGACAGGAAGCCTGAGAAGGTGAAAAAGCCCGACGAAAGCGGCAAGAAAGAGGATATAGCCGGTAAGAAGAAAGGGCACAAGAAGCTCATATTTGCCGTGATAATCCTGATAATTGTGATATTCATATTCCTGACGGTGGCAACCGATATGCTGAGCTTCTTCGGCGACTATTACCCAGAAGCGATCCTTCCGTTCAATATGTCATTCCTTGGCGGCTAGCGGACACAAATATAATCCCGAACCGACTTCAGAATCCCATCAGGATGGCGTAGGCTATATTGTGGGCATGGTCAGATATCCTCTCCAGGTTCCTCAGGATATCGATGAAGACTGGCCCGGACATGGCATCGCAATTCCCTGCCCTCAGCCTCCTGAGGTGGTTCTTCTCAAACCTCTTCTGCATCCTGTCTATCTCTACCTCTATTTCAAGGACCTTTTTGACGCGCTTCCCGCTCCCGTCCGACATGACCCTGACGGCATCGGAGAAGCCGGTGATCGTCTTCCTGAACATTACCCTGAGCTCGGACCTGGCCTTCGCAGAGTATCGCAGGCCCTCCTTTTCTGAATATTCCAGCCTCTCTATGATGTTCTTGGCGTGATCAGCTACCCTCTCTATGTCCGAGATGTTGTGTATCATCGTCTCTACCTGCAGTGCCTGCTGCTTCGAGATGTTCTTCCGGGCTATCCTGATGAGATACCTCTCTATGATGTTGTCGATCTCGTCTGTTGCCTCCTCCTTCATCTTGACTGCCAGCACAGCCTTCCCGTCATATTTCGCCAGTACGCTTTCTGCGTCCCTGAGCATGCTAAGCGCGATATTTCCCATGCTGCACGTCTCCTTCAGTGCAAGGGAGAGCGCGATGGCCGGGGCGTCGAGAGCCCTCTTGTCCAGGAACTTCGCTCCCCTGTCTATCCTTATCTCGTCCCCCCTGACTGTCCTCTTTACGATGGCAACAATTATTCCGATGAATGGTATGAGTATCAATGTCGTCACGACATTGAAGATGGTGTGGGCGTTCGCTATCTGCCTTGGCAGCTCTGCTGCTGTCAGCGCCACCAGCTGGGAGAAGTACGCTATGAACGGGTAGAAAATTACCACGCCCGCTAAGTTGAAGATCAGATGCGCGTGGGCCGCCCTCTTGCTTGAAATCGATGATCCGATCGATGCCAAGAGCACGGTGACGCATGTCCCGATATTGGCACCGAGGATAAGTGCGATCGCCGAACTCAGGTCTATGAGATCGCCCATCCCCATCGCTATAACGAGGCCGCTTGTCGCGCTTGAGCTCTGTATGATCCCCGTGAACCCCGCTCCGGCAAGTATGCCGAAAAGGGGCACCTCCCCGAGCATCGCCAGCCAATTCACCACTTCGGGGCTGGACTTCAGAGGGCTTACGCCTTCGCTCATTATGTTCATGCCCAGGAAAATCAGCCCGAAGCCCAGTATTACCTGTCCCACATAGACGTACTTGTCCTTCCGCATGAACTGCATGGCGAACCCTATCGCGAGTATGGGCAGCGCGAAAGCGCCAAGCTTGAAAGATATAAGCTGGGCGGTCACCGTCGTCCCGATGTTCGCGCCCATTATCACCGGGACCGCTCCCTCAAGGCTGAGCAGCCCAGCGTTGATCAGGCCGACCAGAGTCACCGTCGTCAGGCTGCTGCTCTGAACTCCGGCGGTGACCAAGGCCCCGGTCGCTACCCCCCTCAGCCTGTTCGATGTCAGCCTCTCCAGGGCCCGTTTGAGCCTGTCCCCCGCTGCCTTCTTCAGGCTTTCGCTCAGTATTTTCATCCCGTATAGAAAAAGGGCCAGCCCTCCGACCAGGCTGAAGATTATGGTAAGATAATCCATCTTGAATCTTGGCTATGCATATTAAAAAAATGCAGGACAGCCGTGTTATCCTTTAATAAATCCTGACTGGCACAATAATTCCTCATGAAAGTTTATGTCGCGACGAACATAGTCGGAGCCTTCGCGTTCGACGGCAAGAAGAAGATCGTCCACTATGTCCTCTTCAAGGCCGATCCGGCGCTCATAGCGGAG
>CAYRIP010000158.1:0-2234 GCA_964424395.1 uncultured archaeon
ACTGTCAGAACCACTATCACTGATAACATCACCGCTACGACGGCGACGAACAGCGGGTCCTGCGCCACTGCCATACCGGCTGTGGGACTCGGTGCAGATAGCAGGCAGGCGTCGTTAGCGCATCCGAAATCGCATGAAGTAAGGGTGTAATCATAACCGTCATCGCTGCACTCCAGAAGCGAATCGCCCTCGCAGTACTTCTCGGACGGCACGCATCGCGTCAGGGCGAGTATTACGCAGTCGGGGCAGTTCTCCTCATCCTCCCCCCGCTCAGGCTCGCACAAATCGTTCCCGTTGCAGGGACTGGAGATATCGATATCCACCGGTACAGGCTCCCCCGTCACGCCGAAAGTGGTGTTTAACCTTGGCGACTTGGACCGAAAGAACAAAAAATCCGAATCCTCCGCATATGGTATGGCGTCTAGTCTCTTCCAGACGCCGTCATGCACGAGAAGTGCAATCGTGGTCAAATCCACGTTGTTGACAGTTGTCCATGTCTTGTTCACCTTGAAATCGATGACGACATCCGTCGGCTCGGTCAGTATGCCTTCGGTTCCCATGTGATAGCTGTCATACACCCAATCGAGGTCGCTTTCAAGCTTCACTATCCTAACTGAATATCTGTCGGTCTGCCCGGTGATGTTGTAGTAGATCCTATGAACCGATATGTCGGGCTGCTTCACCGCCAGCTCGACGAATCCCTCATGCGGCTCCATGAAGAAGGTGTAGGACTGGGCCAGCGCCATCGGCGCAAGCAGAAGCAAGGCCAAAGGCACCAGCACCGCAAGAGAAAGTGGGTTTACCATGGTTTTATTATTGATGGGTGGTTTTTTAAGTTTTTTTTCGCCTCAAAGCAGCACCCTGAGGTTCTTGCTGAGGTAGGACTGCAAAGCCTTCCTGCCCTGATCGGACCTCTTCCTGATCTTGACCCTGCCGTTCCTTCCGGCGATCGCGGAGAAGAGGAACTCATCCCCGCTGTACAGGTCAAGGGTCTTGCCGCTAAGCCTGGGCTCCACCATCAGGTAGAAGTTGGCTCCCGTCTCTTCCCAGTCGAAATCGGTCTCGCCTTTCATGGTCGCTTCCTTGGGCTCGACGGATATCTTCACGCCGAGCTCCCGCTCGATCATATCTATGTTCTTACCCTTCTTGCCGATCATCTTGGCGATGACGTCGTTTCTTACCTTGACCTCGATCCTGTTCTCACCCTTGAACTCGATGTCCATACTGGGGTCCCATTTCCTGAGCTTGGAATAGATCGACTCCTTCGCAAGCTTCTTAAGTCCCGAGACATTCTTCTTTCCGGCAGCTGCCTCGTTGACGGGGACGACCACGTTCTCCTCGCCGTACGTATATATCTCGTACTTGAGCTCATTGGACTCGAAATCCCGGACCTCGACGACAGGCCTTGTGAGGTCGTCGTCGTTCATCCCGGTCGGGCACTTGACCGTAAGGGATATCGAGAAGACCTCCTCGATCTGTCCATCCTTGATGTAGATCACGGTATCGATGACATGGGGTATAGTCCCGAGCTCGAGCCTGCCGATGAACCTCTGGATGGCGGATACTGGCCCGGTGGAGTGCACGACACCTATCATGCCGACTCCCGCAAGGCGCATGTCCCCGAATACCCTGAAGTCCTTGGTCTTTCTTACCTCGTCGAATATCGTGTAGTCAGGCCTGACCAGGAGGAGCAGCTCCGCTGTCTTCTCCCAGTCCCCCTCGAGAGGGGCGTATTCGGTGACCTCGACCCCGACCTGAAGGTCCCTTGGCTGCTCGAATGTCTTGACGACCTTCTTGTGGGATACGAGGTAATCGGCAATGCTTGCCGCAAACGTCGACTTTCCTGATCCCGGTGGTCCCGCAATCAGGACGCCGCTTGAATTCTCCACTATGTTCCTCTCAAGCTGCTTGTGCAGATTGTAATCCGAGAGCCTGACCTTTGCTATCGGCCTCACGGCCGTCAGCTCAAGCGCATCCGAGAAAGGCGGCTTAGTGATCGCTATCCTGTAGTCGCCAAGCTGGACGACGATGGCTCCCTGCTTGCTGATCTCGATGAAGGAATCCTGGTCCGTCCTCGTCTTGGACATGACCTCCTCAATCAGTCCCTTAATCTCTTCCTCAGTGCATTTGGTATCCCTTATGCACACAAGCTCCACACTGCCTGGTCTTCCTATCTTGGCCATGGGCCTTACCCCGGTCTTGAGGTGGACCGACTGCGTGTTGGCTGTGAAGAA
>CAYRIP010000159.1:0-2206 GCA_964424395.1 uncultured archaeon
AGAGCAGCAATCCCAGCGCTATCATGGCTATCGATATCCCTCTCATGCCTATCACTTCACAATGTAGTAATGGCAGTTAATTTTTTATTCTTATTCTGGTGTCGGAACATGAGCGAATAGACATATCCCGCGCCTTTTTTTAATCCTTCATGGAAGTATTATGCAGGATGAGGGCGAATTTCGATGTTTCTGGGTTCGGAAGCGCGGCAATCATAGCGATTCTTCTGGCCGTGGTCGTTTTGTCGAGCGGGTGCACGCAGTACTTGCAGATGCTCCCGGAAGCGGAACCGTGCGGAGAGGGCGGCAAATGCAGGGAAGGTTTCGCGTGCGATACCGACGGAAGGTGCCATGTATGCGGCAACGCCGACGGGCGCGTCTGCTGCGAAGGATTCAAATGCGAAGAGGGGTTCGTATGCAAAGGCAAACACTGCGCTGAATGCGGATCGCATTGGAAGCCCTGTTGCGAAGGTAACTACTGCAACGAGGGCTGCGAGTGCGTCGAGGGCGAGACATGCCGCTGCTGCGGGTGGATCGGCGAGGCCTGCTGCGAAGGGAGTGTGTGCAATGAGGGCGGTTTCTGCGGGGACGACGGCATGTGCCACAGATGCCTCAGCCCGGATGATACCAAGGAATCCGGCATGGCCTGCGTATCGAGAGGATGAGGCTTCTTACTGTCCCTGGGCTCCTGATGCGAAGGTATATCCCTTTTTATAAATGAAGCCGATATTAAGTGCATGACCATGGGCAAGATAATCCAGAGGGGAGCCGAGGCCGTGCTGTACCTCGATCCTGATGGGAGCCTTGTCAAGGAGAGGATAAAGAAAGGATACAGGATACCCGAACTTGACGAGTCCATCAGGAGAAGGCGGTCAAAGCTCGAGGTAAGGATGCTCGAGAGGGCCAGGAGAAGCGGCGTCCCAACTCCCAGCGCTGCATTGAAGGATAAGTATAATATCAGGATGGATTTCATCGACGGCGAGAGGGTGAAGGATGCCCTGAACCGGATGGGCGAAGAGGAGCAGGACGGGATTGCTTGCGAGATAGGCTCGATGGTTGCCGCTCTCCATTCATCGGAGATCGTCCACGGCGACCTGACGACCAGCAACATGATCCTGAAGGACGGGAAGATATTCCTGATAGATTTCGGGCTCGGCAAGGTGTCAAGGAAGGTGGAGGACCAGGCGACGGACCTTTTCCTGCTTCTTGAGGCCCTGACATCCACCCACTACGGCATTTCGGCCAGAGTCTGGAAAAACATTATAAAGATATATGTACAAAAATATTCAAATGCTCAGGAGGTCATGACCAGATTCGAAAGGATAGAGCATAGAAGGAGATACAAATGACAAAGAAGGAAGCTGGGGGCAAGGCGGCCGCCAGGGAAGGCCCCAAGGATGCAGAGGAAGAGAAGAAGGGGCCAGCCGAGGCCGCCGGGGACGAGGATAGAGAAGAGAAGACCGGGCAGCCGGCGGAATCCGGGCCCGTTTCCAAGGAAGCTTCTGAAGCTACACCGGACGCCGATTCAGACGATGCCGAGACCGTCGAGGACGTCGTCGCCAAGTACCGCGGCGAGGCTCCGCCTTCCGAGAGGGACGTGGTCGCCAAGGAGGCGCCGCCCCAGCGCGGCAGGGGCAGAAGGGGAGCGAGGATGATGCGTTTCGGCGAGAGGGACGTTGAATGGATACCGAAGACCAAGCTCGGCAACGAAGTGCTCGCCGGAAAGTTCAAGACCCTTGATGACATACTCGAGAAGGGATTGCTCATACTGGAACCGGAGATAATAGATACGCTGATACCGGATATCATGCAGGAGATAATCTACATAGGAGGCTCCCCGGGCAAGGGCGGCGGCATCAGGAGGACCGCCACCAAGATGACGGCCAGGATGCACAAGTCCGGCAGGAGGTTCAAGCTTTCCGCCGTCGCGGTGGTCGGCAACGGCAACGGCATCGTCGGCATAGGGTCCGCTATATCCAAGGAGCACAGGACGGCGCTTGAGAAGGCCGTCAAGCATGCGAAGCTCAACACGATCAGGGTCAGGAGAGGATGCGGCAGCTGGGAGTGCGGCTGCGGAGGGGACCACAGCATACCTTTCAAGACGAAAGGGAAGTCCGGCTCGGTGCAGGTGACGCTTATACCGGCCCCCAAGGGTGTGGGCATGGTGGCGAGCGAGGAGACGAAGAAGATACTGAAGCTCGCCGGGATA
>CAYRIP010000160.1:0-2172 GCA_964424395.1 uncultured archaeon
AGCCCCGACAGCTCGTCAGCGCCTTTCCTGGCCCCCTCGGGGCCCGTCCTGATTATCCTTATCCCCGAGCCTGTCCAGGCGGAGCAGAACTGGGCGCACGACATCTCCATGGCCTTGTGCTCCCTGAAGCCTTCCCTGTCCTTGAGCTTGTCGCCGAGGGCGGACGGCTCGACATCTATCAGGGCCACCATGTCCGGCTTGAAGATTTCAAGGCTCTCCTTGGTTATGATGGGTATGTATCCCAGCCTGGTCTTCACCGTGCAGTACCCGTTTATTATGTGATGCTCTCCCGACTTCGACTCGAGCATCTTGATCTGGATGTTCTTCGTGAGCCTCTTCTGTATGTCCTTCAGGACCGATATCTCAAGAAGGGGGTCCTCGTAATCCTCCACGAAATCGCTGAAGCTGAGCGCCTTCAGCTTGGTCTTCTGGCTGACCTTGCCCATCGCCAGCTTGACGACGGTGTCCTTCACCACGTTCTGTACCCCCGCGATCAGTATGTTCATGATGGATCACCTTCCAAGTATCCTCCGAACAGCCGGATGCAGCTCATCCAGGTGCTGCGTGGTTATCTCCTGATACAGCTGGTAGGATATCATGGTGGCGAGCAGTATGCCCGTCCCGCTGCCAATGGCATTAGTGAAATCGGCGAACGATGCAAGGACGCCTATCGCGGCGCCTCCGAGCACCGCCAGGCCCGGTATATACCTGTTGAGGACCCTCTCGATTATCCTTATGTCCCTGCGATATCCCGGTATCTGAAGGCCTGTTGAGTGTATCTGGTCGGCGACCGATCCCGCGTCCATCCCGGACGTGGAGACCCAGAAGACGCTGAAGATCATAGCGCCCCCGACCATGAAGCCCATATATACGATTATCCTCGCTATATCGGTCATAGATATGACCATGCCCGTAAGGCCTATCGCCTGGACCAGCCCGAACCATGCGATTGCGCCGATCGGTATCAAGGCTATGGACACAATCCAGCCCGGCTTCTTTATCTGCGGCGCCAGCAGCGCGCCGAGAAGCGCGAAGATCCCCATGAAGATCGCTACCCCCATGACGGCCTGCGAGGCCGGTGGCCTGAGGAAGAACACGAGCCCCGACACCGGGTTGTTGTTCTCGAAGCATCCCAGGATGCCGCATATCATCGCCGAGTCCGGCTCCACGGGCTGGGCGCCCAGCCGTCCCATCAGCTGGACGTTAGCCAGCAGCGCCGCTATAAGGATGACCGGTATGACGCTCGTGTAAAGGAACTGCAACGGCCATCGCCTTCCGAAGCCCCTTATGGACCCGAAGGCCAGCGGAATCTCGACCTTCACCGACTGCATGAATATGACCAGCAGGAAGACGAGCGCTGTCGCTATGAACGGCATCAGGCCCAGCAGGAACGCGTTGAGCGGATCAGCCGTCGCCAGGTAATATATGAAGAGCGGTATCGCGCCGAGCGGCGGGTTCTGCATCTCCACGCTCGGAAGTGCAAGACCGGTGCCTCCCTGCATGTTGAAGAGCGATATGCAGCCGACCCCGGTGCAGAGAGCGAACGGGTTGAACATCCTCGTTATCATCCCCGAGGAGACCCCGGCGAGTATGAACAGGCTCACCCCGGAGCCGAATCCCCACTTGGAGATTATCTCGTCCATGAAGAGTATGAGTATCCCTCCCGCGGCTATCTGGAGTATCACGGCCACCTCCATCCCTATGACCGCCGGGATCGCGCCGAAGAGGACGTAGATAGCGCCCTCGATGAAGCAGAGGGCTATCGCCATTATCTTCTGCGTGCCCTGGAACATCATCTTGCCGTGCTCTGTCGTCATGTCCCATGGGAGGATCTGCGAACCTACGAGGAGCTGCAGTATGATGGCTGCGACGACTATGGGCCCGATACCGAGCGTAGTCAGGGACCCGAACTTGGATGCTAGCAGGAGCTCGAACACCTTCAGCTGCTGCAGGCCCTCCACCTTTATGCCCCAGACCATGATCTGTGACATGAGGAAGAATATGAGAAGGACCAAGCCCGTGTATTTCAGCTTCTCCTTGAAAGTGAGCTTCTTGATGGGCTCCCTTATGCCGGGCAGCCGCGACAACAGCTCCATGTAAGAATCTTGAAATCCCATCTCAATCCCTTTTTGTAACCTTCACATTTAAGGTTCTATAAATTTTACTTTCTTG
>CAYRIP010000161.1:0-2120 GCA_964424395.1 uncultured archaeon
TGTCGCCACTATTACCAATAACCATTCCCGTGAATGGTGATCCAGTAACCTGCCTTATAGACCTCTCGAATATCAGAAATCTTACCCCGTCCCTTTCAGCGAAAATTCTAACCGAGCCGTTTCCCACAACATGACCCGAAACCGATATGGACTCCGGTGGGTCTGAAAGGGTCACAGACTTTTGCTGAGTCTCATTCGCCTCCCAGTTTATGGCCATGGTCATTATCTGCACATCTTCCTGGACCATCATCCCTGTCGGCTGAAGAATGAATGGTGCTGAGCCAACAGCCAATAAGATGGCCACAAGAATAAGCAGGTTGTTCTTTCCTACCTTCTGTAATGTAACTTTCAGCGACCTTACAGCCGCAGGCTGCGCTTTCTTAACGTATATGTTCTTGACTTGGCCATCCTTGTCTCTGATGCTTTTGTATATGTAGGGCCCATATACCTTCCCATTCTTCTTGATGTACCTTTTGTACGCCATAGAATCCGCTGTAGTGTAACAGTTAATTAATTATTGTTTCCAACCCTATATATAGGTTACACCTAAATGGGAAATGTAATGTAAAAAATTGTTATTGCTACCGGTTTGTTCTCATGTCGCAATTACAGCCATCCCGGCAACAGTTTTTACGCTTGAGAAATAGGTACGATCGATGTATTTGAAATGGTATGGGGTTCGGATCTAATCCTCAACCCTGGGAGCTAGAACGAATTTCAGGCTAACCTTGTCGACATCAACGAAACCCAGCCTCATCGGGTAATCGGAACCGAATTCAAGCACTGTTTTCTTTGAAAGCTTTGCCGCCTTTATCATCTTCTTCAGGTACTCGAGTGGGTATCTGGCCCTGACGTTTCCCTCGGCCTCGATGCTATCGAGCCCCTCTTCGCCCTTCTTCATCTCAAGCTCGACCGAAGATATGTCCCCCTTCGTGGACATCTTGAAAAGCCCTGGGGATGCCTGCAAGACGACAGAATCGGCAACGATCTCCGCATCTGCTATCCCCTCCTCTAGAATACCCGATCGCATCTCGATCTTTGCGGTGAATTTAAGCTGGTCTATGGGAGGCTTCTCGGTCTTGATATCCAGCAAAGACAGCTCGAATCTCCTCTTGCCGTTGCCCTCAATGTTTATGTTCACCCTGTTCTCCTTTCCTGACTGGATTATGACCTTATCGCTTCCCTTGATCCTCTTTATGACGTCAACCAGAGAAGACAGATTCATACCGAGCTCGACTTCTCCTTCGACCTTGAACTCCTCGAACGCCGTGCTGGGTATATTGAAATCCACCACCGAAACCATCGTCCTGTCCGGGGAAAGCAAAGACATGCCATTCTGGTTTATCTTGAATGTGCCCTCGTCGATAATCTCGGCTATTATCGGTATGCTGTTCTTGATAATATCCGTATCCGTCAACACCATTTTGAACATCTTCTACACCTCCTTCATGACACCATCGATTATAATCGGCTCAGCGATTCCTCCCACAGCTCGCTGACCTTCCTCCACATTCCTATGTCAGCATTCGAGAAGTCCTGACAGACTTCTCCCTGAAGCTCATAACCGCCTTCAAGAGCCATTGTCCTTCCGAATATCCTAACGAGCTGCCCGTTATTCACGGAGGGCTTCTCCTCGAAAGAGACATCGATCTTGCCTGTCCCGTCATCAACAGCCAGTATGTTTTCGTTTAGGCCCACGACAGTCCCTACAATGCTTACCCGAGTGTCATCCCCGCCGATGTCTGATATCTTCCTTTCCTTGGCGGGCATCCTTTGTGGTCCGGGCATAAACAATAAATGCATTTTAGTTTTAAATGCTTTGGCCGACCTTCACAGAAATTTCCTGATGACCCGTAGCAGGATTTTAATTATCGCAATGACAAAAACGGTAGGAAGGAGCCAAAATATGGATCCAAAGACGAATATGGCGGATATGACCGCGACAATAATGCCTGAGGAGAATCCTATAAGCATGCTGACGAGAAATGGCTGCCTCCCATACGGGTATGCGTCATCCATTAGGGAGAGCAACCCAACGATAATCATGAATGGCCCCACAAGAGACCACCAGAAATAGGGCAGCAACCAAAGGGCAAAGCCGCCTGTCATCAGTATCCCTG
>CAYRIP010000162.1:0-2076 GCA_964424395.1 uncultured archaeon
AGTCCGCGAACAGCCTGAGCCTGGCCGCCTTCTGCCTGTAGAACCCGCTCGGCATTATGAGCTTCTCCAGCTCTGCCATCTCTGTTCTCAGGATGTCCTCCGGTCTGGTTATCCTCCCGGCCCTGAGGTTCTGAAGCGCCCTTTCCGCATTCCTCCAGTTGGTGTTCTGGGTCAGTATCGCGCCTAGGCACACCTCCCATTCCGGAGGCTTGAATCCGTTGATCATAGGCCACCAGCGCTGCCTGCCGAAGCGGCCCAGCAGCCGCTCGTACACTTCAAACAGTTGCATGATTCTCATATTCGGGGGAAGTCATAAAAGCATTTCTCAGTCGAATCTGCGCGGGGATGAGAAATGCCGCCTGACGCACCTTTTTAATGAAAGCCCCGAAACTAATATCGGATGAGCAGGGAGAATCTTATGGGTCTGAGGGAAGAGATAGACGAGATCGACCAGGGAGTTTTCGAGCTCATTTTAAAGAGGGTGGAAGCAGCATGCAAGATCTCCGAGCTGAAAAGAAGGGAGGGGATAGAGAGCAGTGACCCAAAGAGGGAACAAGATATCATAATCCGAAAAAGGGCCATGGCCAGGCAGTACGGGCTTTCCGAGGAGCTTATAGAGGCCATCTTCAGGGCAATCATAGAGATCGGGATGGGAAAGACGCTGGATAAGAAGTGACCCCAATTTAAAATTTATGGTGTTATTATCAAAATGCCCTTCCAGGTCGACGGCATCGCTTTCGATGTCGGCAACACCCTCATCCTTGACCCATTCGATGGGATCCTAAAGATGAAGGCCTTTGAGATCAAGCGGGCGTTCTTGGACGCCGGGTACGAATTTCGCGAAGGGGAGATAACCACTGCCTGGTCAGACGCCAACAAGAGGATCAACTATCCCTTCATAAGCCATTTCTATCAGGAACCTGACATACTTGGGCATTGCCTTGACCTTCTCAGGGTGGACAGGCGTGACAAGCAGGAGCTGACAACCAAGCTGCTGATCATATACAGGAGCGGCCTGAAGCCCGTGATAACGGGCGAGGCATCGATAGCTGCTACGAGGGACGCCATCGCAAAGCTCAGTTCCATGGGAAAGCGCCTCGTGGTGTTCGGGAACGGGAGGCAGAGGGACACCGACCTGGCCCTTTCATGGACTGGCCTTCACGGCTTCTTCAGCGCGGTGACGTCCTCTGAGAAGATTGGCATCGAGAAGCCCGACCCTATGGTTTTCAGATACATCCTAAAGGCCCTTGGTACCAGCCCGGAAAGGAGCATATACGTCGGGGACGATCCCATGAACGACATATGCCCAGCCAAGAAATCAGGGATGCTGGCCGTCCAGTTCCTCACCAAGGGACTCGTATCCACGCCGTGGAGGAACTACAAGCCTAAGAAGAGATGCAGGCCTCACGCGAAGATATGGTCGATAGGCCAGCTTCTTGAGATCATCAGATGATTTGTTCTTCATTCCCAACCGGCTAGCAGCTTCCGCCGCAGCCGAGGTTGCACGGGTCATAGTCGCAGGCCCTCTGGCTGGGGTACTCGTTGCAAGCAGCAGCCGACGCGCAGACGACGGTATCCGGCCCGCATACATAGTGGCCATACGAGTATGCATCGGATGTATCGTCCATGGTCCATACGCACCCGTAGTCGTTACGATAAGCATCCCACATCTCCTCCTCGAACGGCCGCAGGCCCCAACCGGGCCATGCGCCGTTGTCTGCTGTGATGTTCGCGTACCTGTCAAGGTAATCGAATATCGAATCGTGGTTCCACAGGTCCCTTGCGCCCATTATCTGCGCTGCGAGTATGAATCCTGCCCATGTCATGCCGGTCGTGCCGAGCCTGTATACTGTAAGCCAGTACTTGTTGCTCCGGTCCGGACCGCCCGCATGGACTATCCCCCACTCGGGCAGGCCGATGTCTGACACCTCGTATGGAATCATCTCGGCATCCCTGTAGTCTGGATTCCAGGTCGGCCCGTTCGTGGCATTCACGTCGAGCATCGAAACATAGAATGTCTGGTCGTCCTCTGCGAAATTCACGTAGTCCGGGGGCAAGTTGAAGGCGTCGTAGCTC
>CAYRIP010000163.1:0-2064 GCA_964424395.1 uncultured archaeon
GGAGGGTGAGAACGGCGTCTATAAGATCCTGCCTATGCTCAAGGACATAGACAAGGGCCTTTCCCTTGAGCCTTCGACAAAGGGCAAGACGATCAACATTGCCGTTGGGTGCAGGGGCAGCACTTTCTTCCACGTCGATATTATAGGGAAAAGGGGGCACAGCTCCCGGCCCGGGATGTCAGACAATCCGATATACAAGTTCCCCAAATTCCTTGAAGAGATTAAGAGATTCCCCCGGAGGAAGATGAAGATACCCCTCACTGGAGAGGTCGTCGAAGACCAATTGACGGTGACTGAGATTAGCGCTGTGGAGGGTGCCAACGTGATTCCCGGGTCTTGCAGTGTAACACTTGACAGGAGGTCGCTTCCAGACGAGAGGCCGGGCGAGGTTGACGGGAAGATCGAGAGGATATGCAAGAAGGTCTTTGGCAACAGCTACAAGATGACCAAGGAGAATGAAAAGCAGGGCTATTATTACGAGGACAGCGAGCTTCTCAAGATGTGCATAGATGCTGTGAAATCCCTAGGTCTAACTGCGAAGCCATACTTTGAGCTGGCAAGAATTGACTCTTCTATCCTTTACAATTCTGGGAAGATAGGATCGTTCATGATGGGCCCCGGGAACATGCTGCTTGCCCATCAGATCGATGAGCACTGCGAGCTTAACGGCCTTTTCAAGGCAACGGAGGCCGTGCTAGGGGTGATTAGAAGCTGGGTCGGAGAACCTTAATATCTGAAATAATATTTTTAATTATCATGAGTAAATAGATGCAGGATTAATGGATATCTAGGCAGGTTCCAATGGAAAGGACGATGATTTCCGATATCGGAGAAATGGAAGGAAAGGAAGTGAAGCTACAGGGCTGGATATACAGGACGAGGTCGGGCAAGAACATATCGTTTGTCGTCATGAGGGATTCGAGCGGAATAGTCCAGTGCGTCGTCAAGGAAGGCGTCAGGGGCTTTAAGGATGCCCAGAAGGCCCTGATAGAATCGTCCGTGGAGCTTATCGGAACAGTCACTAAGGACGAGAGGGCACCGGGCGGCTATGAGGTTAAGGTGAACGATTTCAAGGTCATCGGCTTTGCCGAGGATTTCCCGATCAAGGAGCAGCAGAGCCCAGAGCTCCTCCTCGACAACAGGCATCTGTGGGTAAGGAGCCAGAAGCTGACGAAGATATTCAAGGTTAGGTCGGCTATCCTGGGTGCGATCCACGAGTACTTCAGGGACAGCGGATTCTATGAGATACAGTCCCCGAGCATTACCAAGATGGCATGCGAGGAGGGATCGACCCTCTTCGAGGTCAAGTACTTCTCGGAGAAGGCTTACCTCACCCAGTCTTGGCAGCTTCATGCCGAGGCCGTGGCTTCCGCTCTTGAGAGGATCTACTGCATCGCACCGAGCTTCCGGGCGGAGAAGAGCAGGACGAGGCACCACCTCGCCGAGTACTGGCACGCCGAGGCGGAGGCCGCCTGGATAAGCCATGAGGATTCCCTGAAGATCCAGGAGGGACTGGTGTCGCATGTGGTCCAGACGGCCCTGAAGAGGCACCGGAAAGAGATCGAGGAGCTCGGCGGAGACGTCAATCAGCTTGAGAAGGTCACGGCCCCTTTCGAGAGGATCACATACAAGGAAGTCCTGGAGAGGATGAAGAAGAAGGGGATCTCTATGAAATGGGGCGACGACCTGACGGACCTGCAGACAAGGGAGCTTGCGAAGGATTTCGAGAAGCCGTTCTTCATCGTGAACTGGCCAAAGGAGGCCAAGCCATTCTATATGCTTGAGAATCCTAACGACCCAAAGACGGTCATGAACGCAGACCTGATAGCCCCCGGTGACTTCGGCGAACTGATCGGGGGGTCCGCGAGGGAGACCGATATTAAAAAGATCTTAGCCAACCTCAAAGAGCAGGGGATCAGCCCTAAGAATTACGATTGGTATCTGGATGTCAGGAAGTTCGGCTCGGTCCCTCACGCAGGCTTCGGGCTCGGTGTCGAGCGGCTGACGCAGTGGATATGCAACACCGACCATGTCCGCGACTGCATAGCCTTCCCGAGGACAATA
>CAYRIP010000164.1:0-2033 GCA_964424395.1 uncultured archaeon
CAACCATAGTATATAGGGGGTTTTCCCCCGCTTATTCTTTTTTTATTCGCTGGTTAGCCACGGCCTCTTTCGTGGATATATCTGAAACAAGAAGTGATATGATCCTACTTCACTATCCTTTCCATGGCGTCGTTAATCTGCCTGTATGGGTCCCCGAAACCGTCAACGACCTCCATTCCGCTTCCGTTGCCCAGGCAGCCAGAAAGAATATCCGATGCTATGCGCATGATCCTTTCCTTC
The DNA here is from genome assembly GCA_964424395.1 of uncultured archaeon. Taxonomy (GTDB): domain Archaea; phylum Aenigmatarchaeota; class Aenigmatarchaeia; order QMZP01; family JAFGSV01; genus JAFGSV01. The sequence goes on from CAYRIP010000164.1 coordinate 241, forward strand.
TTCAGGGAGTGCCACATGACGCCCTTGTCAATCAGGAACATATCCACGGCCGGCATCCTGTCTGGGCATATGGATATGGTTGGGCATCCCCCGATGCTTGCCTCCCTGTTCATGCAGGACCCCGCGCCTATCATCAGGTTTGCGAAAGAGTAAAGGCTGAGCGTGTCGACTGACTCCTCTGGTACGAACAGGTCCAGCTTGCTGAACTTCCCTATGTCCTCTTCTCCCCTCGGAATGAATACGATATCCACATCGTTTCGGCTCTTCAATAGTTCCTCCAGGACGGAGTAGAGAGTCGAGACATGGTCATTATGGGCTGAAAGCATGGGCTCAGACCTTGCTATAACCATCTTTCTGCCCTTCTTCAGGCCCAGCTCCTTCATCACCTTATCGTTTGGCTTGAAATCGTAGAAATGCGCAAGCTCGCAGACGCCGTAGAAATGCCTCACGCTGTGGCCTCCGAGAGTCCTGAAGTAGGTGAACGGTATGACCTTTGGCGCCACTATGTAGTCTGTCAGGGGTATCATAAGCCTCATTGCGGCGTTCGCCGTCTCATGGTCTATCACCATGATCGAAGGGATTTTCAAACCGAACGAAACCCTCGCACACTCCACAGAATGTTTCGAGAGCCCTATATCGGGCTTTTCCTTGGATATGATCTTTGTGAGCTCAGCTGCCCTCAGAGAGCTGTTTATAAGCTTGCTTTCGAGGTCCTTTCCGCCATGAGAACCGACGCTGACGTATTCGATGCCGTTCTTGTCAAGTATATCGTTCATCATCCCGAACTCCCTGGAGGTGACCAAGACGTCGTTTCCGGAGGCCGACATGCCCTTTATGAAGGCACGGAAGAAATGGATGTGCGGCAGGCTGGTGAGGTCAATCCAAATCTTCACAATAAAACACCCGTTATGATGACAGCGCTAATGCCTATCAGAGATGATGACGCCCAGAAGAACCTTACTAGCTGCTTCTCCGTCATAGGCCTGATCTTGAGGACGAGCCTGGACAAAGAAAGGTAATCGTTTCCCGGCACCAGTACCCTTTTCTTGTTTATCTTTGTCGGCTTGTGCTCGCTGGAGCTGAAATACCCTGCTGACATCACCTTGAGGCTTACATCCGCTATATGCAGGAACAGAAGGGGGACTAGGAGATAGTACAGGTTGAAATAAAGGCATATCCCGGCGAAGAACCCGCCAAGCGTCATCGTGCCTATGTTCCCCGGGAATATCTTGGCCGGGTACTTGTTGTGCATGAGAAATCCCATCATGACGAGGAAGGCCCCGAAAGAAAGGTAGAATGGGACCATGTTTCCCGTAAGAAGGCAGAGGAGCGAGAAGAAAAGGGATATAGCCGAGGTGCAGCCCACCTCGAGCCCGTTGAATCCTGCGAATATGTTGAAGATGTTGCCTATGCTCACTGTCAGGAAAAGCAGGGGAATGACCAGGACGATGGCGGGATTGGTCGGAACGAGAAGCACCAGGCCTATAGCCGCTGAGAGCGCTAGCTTCTGGTACTTGCCAAGCTTCAGTATGTCGTCCATGAGCCCGTAGAGGCCGAAGAGCAGGGTCGCGCCTGCTACGACCAGAACGCTGGAAGCGCCTGTCAGGAGGTAGACGAACCCCAGAAGAGCCATGACGGGAAGGAGTATCACAACCCCGCCCATCTCGGGAATCCTTGGCCTGCTGAGCTTATGCACGTCTATTCCTACTATCTTCATCTCCTTCAGCTTTCTGCCGACATTTGGCGTCGCAAGGTATGTCAAGGCCGATAAAATCAGCGAAACCGATACAATG
>CAYRIP010000165.1:0-2026 GCA_964424395.1 uncultured archaeon
GCTCATTGTCGAGAAGGACTGATTTTTTTTCGTCCCCATGTACAGTTAACTTCCCAGCTCACCCAACCGTAACTTTTATAAAGGTGTATGCACTATAATGTATAAAAGTATTGTATTTAGTGCATAATGATATACATTAAAATAGGTGATGATGATGCAGAAAACCGAAGGTAGCGGCATAATAACGAAATGGATTGAAAGGTATTATGAGGAGAAGCTGGACAGGAGGGACAAACGGAGCGGCCCCGGAGCATTCCTTGGAATGAGGAAGAAGGAAAAGAAGGATCTGCTCGCATCTCAGATGTACCTTAACTGAGGTCTTCATATGAGGAAGGACCCGCTCGAGATAATAGAGGAGATATTCAGCGCCCTGGAAAAGGGCAGGCCCTTCTCCATCAACGAGCTGTCCCAGGAGACCGGAATACACAACGTGACGATTAGGAAGTACATAAGGATAATCGAAACCGTCAGAAGAGAGCCCAGCGTCGAGGTGATTAAGACCAGACACTCAATAATTTTAAGGATTAGGGAGTAATATTAGTTAAGAATTAAGGTGATGTTCATGGGAAAGGATGGCAATGATATAAGCTTGAAGGTCGGGGAGCTGACCGACAGGACCGAATCCGGAAGAGGACTGGTCAGGATAGACTCCAAGAGCATGAGCGAGCTCGGCATCAGGGAAGGAGACATCGTAAGGCTCGAGGGTCAGAAGAGGACTGCCGCTATCGCGATAAGGGCATATCCCGCGGATGCCGGTCTAAGCCTCATAAGGATGGACGGAATCACGAGGAGGAACGCAGGCATCGGAGTCGGAGAGACCATCAAGATAGAGAAGGCCGAGATCAAGGCCGCCAAGAGGGTCGTCCTTGCTCCCGCCCAGAAGGGAATGAGGCTCATGGTCAGCCCTGAGCTCATGAGGAAGAACCTGCTTATGAGACCCGTCATGAAGGGCGATATCATCACGCCTTCTCCTGTCGTCAAGAGAAGGGAAAGGAGGTCGCAGAGCCCCTTCGACGACATATTCAGCTCATTCGGCATAGACATGGACACATTCGAGGACTTCTCTTTCACACCGATACCAAGCGAGACCAAGTTGGTCATAGGTTCCACTAGCCCGGACGGCATAGTCAAGATAACGGACGAGACAGAAATCGAGATAAATCCTGAGGCCATGGAGGTCGCTGACAGCGCCATTCCGACAATGACTTACGAGGATATCGGAGGGCTGCATCCGGCTATGGAGAAGATAAGGGAGATGGTTGAGTTGCCCCTGAGGCACCCCGAACTCTTTACAAGGCTTGGGATCGATCCCCCGAAAGGGGTGCTGCTTTACGGTCCTCCGGGAACCGGAAAGACGCTTCTGGCGAAGGCCGTGGCCAATGAATCCGGTGCCAGCTTCTTCTCGATAGCCGGCCCGGAGATCATGTCCAAATGGTACGGCGGTTCAGAAGAGAACCTTCGAAAGATTTTCGAGAACGCAGAGAAGAGTGCTCCAAGCATCATATTCATAGACGAGATCGACGCTATCGCTCCCAAGAGGGAGCAGGTCACCGGAGAGGTGGAGAGAAGGGTGGTATCACAGCTCCTGGCCCTCATGGACGGACTGAAGTCGAGGGGCAAGGTCATAGTCATCGCTGCCACCAACAGGCCGAACGCGATAGATCAGGCACTAAGAAGGGGGGGAAGGTTCGATCGGGAGATCGAGATAGGCGTGCCGGACACGAAGGGAAGGAAGGAGATACTGCAGATACACACGAGGAACATGCCCTTCGCCGACGACGTCAACATCAACAACCTCGCCAACACGACGTACGGCTTCGTAGGTGCCGACATAGAGGCGCTGGTGAAGGAGGCCGCGATGTCCGCTCTCAGGAGGAACCTGCCTGGCATCTCGTGGAAGAAGTCCGAGGAGGAGCTGGATCCGAAGATGCTCGAGAAGCTCAAGGTGACCAAAGAAGACTTCGACAATGCCAAGAAGATGGTCGAGCCTTCTGCTATGAGGGAGGTCATGATCGAGATCCCGAAC
>CAYRIP010000166.1:0-2024 GCA_964424395.1 uncultured archaeon
TCGATTTCTTTGATCTGACGCTGCCTGCCTGTATGCATGATCCCTGGCTCTTGCTTTTTCTTCTGCCAGCTCAATTTGCTTATGTACAGCATCCCTGCCCCCGTATCTTTTCCTGAATTTTGCGATGGGACCATCATCAGGACCCATTCTGTCTACCGACCTTCCAGCCAATTCCGAATAAACACTGTTACAGAGAGAGCATGTATCGACGGGCATGACTATTTCTTCTGAACCACAGATTCGCACCGGGTCACCGTGGATGTCTACCGGGATGTAAGTCGAGCGGGTGCGGAAAGTGTTACCGCATCCGCAATGAACTGTGACATCGCGATACGGAGGATGTGTGCCTTCTTTCATCGCAACCAATTCCAAGGTTTCAATTAGATAAATATACTGGGAAATTTTTTATACTTATATCATAATTGACCCGGGATATGCCATTTTCCGAATTATTTTATTAAGTTATTTAACGGTCTCTGGCCAAATAGACATATGGATTTATACACGGTCTCGGTCCTCGTGTTCGTCGTCATCCTCGCGGCCCTCATCTACAGGGACAGGAAGAAGTACAAGCGGGAGTCTATATTCCTGCTCAGGAAGACCAAGAGAGGGAGGGACCTCATCATAAGGATAGGAACGAAGTACCCGACGGCTTGGAAAGCTGTGGGCTTCATAGCCGTGGTAACGGGCTTCATCGTATCCGTGCTGGGCCTGAAGATGCTCTTTGACAACCTCATGAGCGCAATCGCCGCAAAGTCGGCGGCCCCGAGCCTTGCGCTCATACTCCCATCGATCACGGCAGAGCCGGTCTTCGGCTACGGTTTCCTCGCGATACCGTTCTGGTACTGGATAATATGCCTCGCTCTGCTCGCTCTAGTGCACGAGGGCATGCACGGCATCTTCTCGGCAAGGGAGAATGTAAGAATAAAATCACTCGGATTCGGGATACTGGCTGTGATCCCGCTCGCGTTCGTCGAGCCCGACGAGCGCCAGCTGGCGAAGAAGGGGACCTGGCCATCGCTTCGGGTCTTTGCAGCGGGCTCTTTTGCAAATTTCCTGCTTGCGGCATTATCGTTCATTCTGATAATTTGGATGTCCAATGCGATATTCATCGCCTCGGGCGCTTTGTTCGGCGCCGGTGGCGTACCCCCCTACCCTGCAGCTCAGCTGGCGGTCGGGGATGTGCAGACCGTTATGGGATCGCCGGTGAACGGGACCGCGGAAATACTCGATAAGGCGGAGACTTTCGGGGAGAACGACACCATCGAGCTGAACACGCTGAATGAGACATTCTTCCTGAAGAAGTCGCTACTGGTGACGCAATTGAACCAGAGCCCGGTGAATATTGTCGCGTTCATGGACTACCCGGCGGCAAGAGCCGGGCTAGAAGGAGTGATAATCGGGATCGATGGAAAGGAGATAGGCGATACCCTTGACCTGACGGTAGCAATGGAGGGAATCGGACCTGACCAGGAGATAACAATCAGGACGAAGGTAGGGGACGAGGAGAGGGATTACGTGATTACGACAGTAACGAAGACTGTCCCTTCCGGATACGGCCCGGACTCGCTGGACCCGCTGTTCGCGGCCTTTGAGCACGCCATTCCAGGCAGCATCGAATTCTACCACGCGGCCGGAGAGGCTTGGTCCGGGATCGTAGGCCAGAGGACCGGGGTGACATGGACATACATACAGTTGAGGATCGCCATGTGGGAATGGGTTTCGGATAACTACCCGATGCTTGAGGAAAGGGCGAGCCAGCAGATATCATACTGGGAAGGCCAGCTGGATTCACATCCGAGGCCTGGATTCATAGGGATAACCGGGGTGCTTCCCAACTATGAACTGAGGGAGGGGCTCGCTCCTTACAAGCAGTCCCTCGAATTCATACAGGGTCTTTTGTTCTTCCTATTCCTCATCAACCTCGGCGTCGGGATCGTGAACCTTCTTCCCGTCAAGCCCCTTGACGGCGGGAGGATGTGGGACGTAGTTTTAAAGAGATACGAACCCAAGAACGCTACATG
>CAYRIP010000167.1:0-1977 GCA_964424395.1 uncultured archaeon
CCCGGGCCGAGGACATCGCACAAGATCGACCCGCAGCCCGGGGCAGTCATCGGGGAGAAGGTCCTGGTAGGGGCGTTTTCGATCATATACGCCGGGACGGTCGTGCGGGACTACTGCTACGTCGGGGACTTCGTCGGTATAAGGGAGAAATGCGACATAGGCGAGTACTCGACCGTCGGCAGGGGCGTCCTTGTCGAGTTCGGTGTCAAGACGGGCCACCATGTCAGGATAATGAACAACGCCCAGGTGACCGAAGGCACGACGATCGGAAACAACGTGTTCATAGCGCCCGACGTCAGCACCATGACCGACAGGAAGATGGCAAGGGACGACAACATATTCGTCCCGCCCGTTTTCGAGGACAACACCAGGATAGGCAGCAACGCGATAATCCTTCCTGGCGTGAGAGTTGAGAAGGAGGGCACCGTAGGTGCCGGTTCCGTCGTGATGGATGATGTCAAGGAGAACCAGATCGTGGTGGGCAACCCCGCCAAGTTCGTGGGGATCGTTATGAAGAGGGAAAGGCTCAGCCCGGACGGAACGCCGAACTGGCGGCTGAAGGAAAAGGAGTGATTGGCATGGCAGACGGGGATGTTGAGGAAAGGATAAAGAAGGTATTCACAAGCGTTTTCGAGAGCGTCAAGTATGAGGACGTCGTCTTCGACGGCAAGCACGAGGAGTTCGACGAATGGGACTCGCTGACCCACATGAATCTCGTGTCAGCCCTCGAGGAGGAGTTCGGGATAAGCCTGAGCGTCGACGACATCTCGGAGATGGATAGCGTGATGAGAGTCCTGGAGACAGTCAAGAAGCTGCAGAACGGCAAAGGAGGGTAGGCCATGAACCTGACCCGGTTGGTTCTGGAGAAAAATTCCGAGAACAGGGAATCGGTATGCGTCACGCATGGTGATGAGAGCTATACCTACGGCCAGCTGTTCTCGTTGATCGGGAAGGCCAAGGGATTCCTGGCCAGGGAGTCGAAGAAGGGCGACAGGATCGGCCTTCTCTGCGAGAACGGCATCGATTTCGTGGCGGCGTATCTCGCATGTCTGGATTCTGGAGTGGTAGTGGTCCCATCGAACACGTGATTTTCGCGTGAAGAGCTGGAATACGTAACCGGGAACTGCAAGATCAAGATGTTCCTTTGCTCGGACAAGATGAGAAGGAAGCTCGAGCTGGATATACCCGCGCATACGATTTCTGACATCCTCTCCAGCGACGAAAAAGAGGTTCCGATCGGGCATGGCGACTGGCCCGAGGAGAGCGAGCTTGCTGCGCTGATCCACACATCAGGCAGTACCGGAAAGCCCAATGCGGTCATGATAACGCACGGGAACCTGCTCGCCAACACGCGGTCCATCCTCGGATACCTTGACATGAAGCCCACGGACAGGACGATGGTCGTGCTTCCCTTCTATTACTGCTTCGGCGCATCCCTTCTTCACATGACCCTGTGCGCAGGGGGATGCGTGGTTATCAACAACAGGTTCATGTTCCCCCAGAAGGTCGCTAGCGAAATCAGCGAAAAGAAGTGCACGGTCTTGGCGGGAGTCCCGAGCACTTACCAGATCATGCTGAAATACACCAAGATTGCGGAGATGGACATGTCATGCCTCAGGTATGCGCTGCAGGCCGGCGGCAAGCTTTCAGTCGATCACATAAAGCGGCTGAGGAAGGCGCTGCCCAAAACGAGTATAGTGGTGATGTACGGCCAGACGGAGGCGACAGCGAGGCTCTCACATCTTCCCCCGGACCTTCTGGAATCGAAGATAGGCTCCATCGGGAAGGGCATACCTGGCGTCGAGCTCAGGGTGGTCGATGACAGGGGGAGGCCCGTGAAGCCTGGTGAGAGGGGCGAGATCATCGCAAAGGGCGAAAACATATCCCCGGGATATCTCAATAACGAGGAAGAGACCGCCAAGACATTCAGGGAAGGCTGGCTCTATACCGGGGACATCGCCACGGTCGATGATGATG
>CAYRIP010000168.1:0-1944 GCA_964424395.1 uncultured archaeon
CGGAAAGGTTGGAGGAAGGGCCTACCGGCAGTATCCATTGGGCAAGGTGGGTGAATACGCCGGCCATCTGTCAAGCGACCTCGGGGTCCGGAAGATCATTATCCTGGATGAGTTCATTCCTAATGGCAGGCTCGTGAAGCTATTGAAGATGCTCAACGGATTGGATCTTGGCTATGAGTTCCCGAACGGTATCAGGGCAGACCAGGTTAGCGAAAGGGCGCTCTCCCTGATGAAAGGGCATGTCTCCATGCTGTCCACATCGGCGGAGTCGGGATGCGAATGGATAACAAACGGCGCGGTGAACAAGAAGCTTGACCTGAGAAGCGTGGAGATGCTCGCCAAGAAATGCCTCGGGCTTGCTATTCCCCTCTCAGTGCATTACATGATAGGGTTGCCCTCGGAAAGTATCAGAGACGTCAACGACACGTTCGGCTTCGCGGTAAATCTGGAAAGGAAATACAAAGCTCGCCCACTATTTCAATTCGCGACCCCACTCCCAGGGACAGTATTCTACAGCAGACTTGGCCTGGGAAGCGCGGATAAGGATTTCCTCAGGGACTCTTATGACGATATGATGAAGAACGGGGGGGATATCAAGACGTGCGGTATCGAACCACAGGATTTGGACATCATGAAGCGGAATCTCGATATGCTGATGGATGCTGAAAGGGAGGATAAGATTATAATCAACATAACATATGAGTGCAACAACAACTGCATCTTCTGCGCGGTCGGTGATAGGAAGGGTTTGAAAGGCGATTTCACCCTCCAGAAGAAACGGCTTGAAAAGGCCGCCAAGAACGGGATCAAGATGCTAGATATCGACGGCGGTGAGCCCACAATGTGCAATCATCTTGTCCCCCTCATCAGGCATGCGAAGGATCTGGGATTCGAGATGATCAATGTCACGACAAACGGGAGGCTGCTCTCGAACATGGCCAACGCCGAGAAGATCATGACCAGCGGGATAAGCTCTATACTTTTTTCGCTGCATGCACCCGACGCCGATACGCATGAGTCCATAACCCGGTCCAAGGGCAGCTATAACCAGACGCTGAGGGGGATAAACAACGCCGTGGATATCGCGAAGAGGGGCGGCATCGGCGTTGATGTCGGCGTAAATATCACTCTTACCCGAAGCAATATCGGGCGGCTTGGGGAATTCCTTGAGATGTGCGATATCCTTGGCATAAGGAATGTCAATCTGCAGGGGGTCACGCCTTTCGGGATAGCTGAGAAATCGGTCCTTCCTGAAGCGGCTGATCTGAAAAGGCAGCTATCTCTGGCAGTTGAGAAGTACGGGGGGAGAATGAAGATAGAGGTGATCAACATCCCCTACTGCGATTTCCCGCATCACCCGGAACTCATATTCCATGACATATCGAAGACAAGCAGGAGGATGGTGTTCATAAACGAAAAGGAAACGAACCTTTCGGAATACCTGTCGTCCAAGCGAAGGAAGGACGCTGGTTGCCGCTCTTGTTTGTACGATGTCGTTTGCGGGGGGAGGTGGGATTTTGGATAGGATTGACCTGCTGCTTGGAATCGAATGCAACCAGAATTGCATATTCTGCTTCAATCAGGAGCTCAAGCACATTAAACCCGATACGAACCTTGCGAGGATAACGGATCTTTTAAGAGATGGGAGAAAAGCGGGCACGAGAAGCGTGACTCTTTCTGGTGGAGAACCGACGCTGAATAAGGATCTGTTCGAGATCGCCAGAAGGGCAAGGAAAATGGGATATACGGATATAAGACTGGTAACAAACGGCCTCATGGCATCATACCCTAAATTCGCGAAAGGTATTGTTGATGCGGGATTCACAAAGGTCGCCGTCTCCCTTCACGGCCATTCGCAGCAATTGCACGAATTCCATACGAGGGTCCCCGGCAGCTTCGAGAAAGCCATCAGGGCTATACGGAACCTGCAGACGTTTTCGGATG
>CAYRIP010000169.1:0-1095 GCA_964424395.1 uncultured archaeon
TCGACTATCCTTTCCAGCTCCTCCTTCTTCTCCTCGACCTCCCTGACAACCTCCTCTTTGGCTTCCTCTACGACCTTCTTCGAGAAGAGCTCGTCGAGCGGCGCTGACAGGCTTGACCACTTGCCCTTAATCTGCTCCTTCTTCGTTGTCAGGGGAAACGGCGTCACTGTCCCGTCCTCGTAGCTGACCGGCTGGGCATCCCTCTCCCCGAGCACCCGCGCTGCCTGGTATAGGGCGAATATCTCGTCCTGCGAGAGCTGGTCCGCCTGGTTCCCGGGGCCCACCTTGGCATTGGATATGACCTCGCCGGCATAGATGGAGCCGAATCCCATCCTCGCGAGCACCGACTTGATCGGGCCCGTCTGCTTCTGCAGCATGTGGCCCCATGTGTCCAGAGAGATGTTGTAGGGGTTCGGTGGTCCGGGAGGGTAGCGGTATGGCTTCTTGGGGATTATCGACCTGTCCTTCCATCGCTGCACGTGCATGGGCATGATGACGTTGTAGAACCTGTCGCAGAGGATAACGTTCCCAGGAGGCACGAACTCGAGTATGAGTATGCTGCTGTCGGTCATTATCTCGACTATCCTGTCAAAGCCGATCTGCCTTATGTTCTTGATGGCCTTGCCGTTGAGATGCTTCCTCAGGAACATGCAGAAGTTGGGAGGGGTCATGGGCGCGATCTTCTTGTGCTGGGCGAGGAACATGGACGCCGAGTCCACCTGTAGCCAGAAATCGCCCTTGGTGGACACGTATATGTCGAAAAGGAACTGCTTCTGGCCCTGGCCGTATTGATAGATCTTCCTGAACTTGCCGCCTAGCAGTGACCCCCTCAGTTCGCGAACCAAGAACCTGAAATCCAGAGACTTCAATTCCGCTTCCATACTGATTTAAATTATGGCTGCGCATGAATAAAAAACAGTCGAGAACAAGCCGCATCACGGGGAAAGCTTCTTGAGCAGGACGTACACGGAGCCCGTCCTGGTCTTCTTCACGGTCCCATTCAGGACGGCCTTCTTGGCCTTCATCTCGCCAGAGCAAGTGAGTATGCTCTCGCCGGTCCCGTCTTGCTCATCGCGGTCGCTTGCCGACTGCCGA
>CAYRIP010000169.1:1105-1805 GCA_964424395.1 uncultured archaeon
CCTTCTGCTTCACGCTCTTGAGAAGCGTCAAGGAGCATTCGACCGTCACGTCCTTTCCCATATGTTCGCCCAGGTCGTCTATTGCGACTATGTCCCTTTTCCTGGGCTTGGGCTTGACGCCAACAGGCAACGGGCCGGGTTCCTTCCCGCCTTCCTCGACCGGCTGGAGCACGAGCTTTTTCAGGTCCTCCTTCTTCAGGAACTTAGCAAGCTCCGACCGGACCTTCCTTATGTCCCTCTTCAGGTCCCTGACATATACCTTGGTCTCCAGCTCATCGACCACGGACACCTGGTCTATCCTGTTCTTCATGGCATCGAGGGTCCCTGTCAGCTTGCCGGCAAGGATGTCCACCTTCCTGCTCATCTTATCAAGGGCGGATACGTCCGCTGCCAGGGGCTCACTTGGAGGGCTTGGGGGGGCAGCCTTTGTCGCACTATCCCTGCGGGCCCTGCCTTTTAGTGCGGACAAAGAGCGCTTGACCCTCGGCAGCTCCTGCGCGAGCTCCTGCTCATCGGACCTGATCCTGTCGACCACCTGCTGGTACTCGTCCATCTTGCTCTTGAGTGAAGATAGCTGGGACTTGAACGAGGGCATCATCCTGTTTGCGGATTCCACCCGTTCCACCCTCCGGGCGAGCTCGGACAACTCTGCGCTGTCAGCGGCCGGGGGGGCGGCTCCCTTCGATCCGCCATCCTGCCC
>CAYRIP010000170.1:0-1790 GCA_964424395.1 uncultured archaeon
CGTATTGGGATGCTTTTCATATCATGATAATTATAATTTCGCCCTAATATTCAAATATCTGAAAAACAATATCAATATGGGATTTGGTTTCGGGCAGCCGAAAGAGAAGCTCAGCGAGAAGGAGCTTGAGAGCTCTCTGAAGAATTCGATGAGGGATTCCGTCTTCAACTCGATTGCCTTCTCTTTCACGTCGGTGTTCTTCGCTGCGTACGCCATTGCGCTCGGGGCCGGCAGCGCATACATAGGCGTTCTGGCTGCCCTTCCTGTGGTCTTCTGGACAGCCGCCCAGATACCGGCTTCAAGGCTCGTTGAGAGGATAGGGCGCAGGAAGTTCGTGGTCGTGCTCTCCATGGCTGCGAGCAGGGCCATGCTCGTGCCTCTGATCGTCATACCTTTCATGGACGGCTCCAACCAGCTCCTCGCCCTTCTCGGTTTCGTTACAGCGTCATCGTGCTTCTCGGCGCTCGCTGACCCGGCCATGACCTCATGGCTCGGCGACCTCGTCCCGCAGAGGCTTCACGGCTTCTACTTCGCGAGGAGGCTGAGGGTGTCCAAGCTGTTCTCGGTCATAGCGCTTATTTTCGCCGGATTCACGATCGCTTCGTTCCAGTCAGCGGACCTGAGGGGATTTCAGATTCTCTTCCTGACAGGCATACTCTTCGGATTGATTTCAATCGTCGGCGTGATGCATATATCGGAGCCCGCGTGCAAGATAACCCGCAACGGCGCCCTCGACAGGTATTACAGGAAGACACCAAGCTACCGGAGGCTCAAGAAGTTCATGGCGGCGTTCTTCGTTTGGCAGCTGGGCGTCATGATATCCACCCCGTTCTTCGTCGTCAAGCTTCTCGATGTGATGGAGGCTCCCTATTACTGGGTCTCCATAATGGCCATGACGATGAGCCTGTCGATGGTCGCTTTCCAGGCTCTCTGGGGCAGGCACAACGACAGGTTCGGCAGCAGGGCCGTAATGATACTCGCCGCTTTCGGGGCCGCCTTCTATCCGCTTCTCTGGGCATTCGCGAGGCAGCCTCTGCACATAATACCGATCGAGATATTCGGCGGGATATCCTGGGCGGGATTCAACCTCACATACTTCAACTACCTTCTGGAGATAAGCCCGCCGCAGCGCAGGCACCGCTTCGCGGCCAAGTTCTCAATGGTTCTGGGCCTGTCCGGGATCCTCGGTCCCCTGACGGGTGGGTGGCTTAGCGGATACTTTGAGACGAGGCAGCTGATCTTCTTCACGGGACTGGACGCGGTCTTCCTGATATCCTGGGTCGTGAGGCTTTTGGGCGTGCTGCTCTTCGCGACCATGCTCGAGGAGATAGACATAAGGACGAAGGTGAAGATTAGCTACGTCTTCGGGGAGATGGTGAGGCACGGCCAAAGGAGGATAATCTCGATGGTGCAGATGAAGGAAAGAGCGGGCGTGAAGGAGGTCCTCATGAGCGAGCTTGGCATAGGCTCCATCCTCGACGATATTGCGATCGCGGCGGGCAACCTGCACAGGCAATGGGACAAGCTCGAGCGATGGAAGAAGCACTCCGAAGACATAGCGTACACGGCATACAGCATCGAGAAGGGGGCGAGGCTGATGCTCTCATACTCGCCTGATAAGATAAGGTTCCGCGACCACAGCCATCACCATGACACGGCGAGGATGATGCAAGATACCCTGAGGAAGGTGCATGACCATTTACTGGTCGCGCATCACATAAAGGGAGGGATCCACAGGCCGTCGTCCAAGCTGATGGACCACGAGATAGTCGAGATACATCGGAACCTCA
>CAYRIP010000171.1:0-1790 GCA_964424395.1 uncultured archaeon
GCCGAGGAGAAGGCCGCGAGGAAGTTCAAGAACATGCATGTCCTCAACTCCTACTGGGTAGGCGAGGACGGCAAGTACAAGTGGTACGAGGTCATTCTGGTCGATCCGGATCACCCTTCCATAAAGAAGGACAAGGACCTGAAATGGGTCGCATCCGGAAAGCAGAAGGGCCGCGCGAACAGGGGCCTTACGAGCGCCGGCAAGAAGTCAAGGGGCCTGGCCCACAAGGGCAAGAAAAGCTAAGCGGCTTTTTCAATTTCTTCTCTATTAAAAAAGGAATCTCAGGCTCGGGTGTAGCTGTACCTGAACTTCTCTTCCTTTTCCTTCGAGGTGTCTTTCATCCTCTTTCCCCTGGACTTAATCCTCTCCAGCACATGCTCCTTCTTAACAATGAGGGTCACGATGATGATCCCAAGGATTATCCCGCCCAGGAACATGCCCGGCAGCTGGGTGCTTATCAGGGAGCCTGTGATGGCGTTCAGCTCGTTGTTGGATTCCTCAAGCTCGGTCGACTTCTCCATGAACACCTGAAGGTCCCTCTCAAGCCCGGTGTTCTCCGAGAGGAGGGAATTCCTCTCGTTCTCGAGAGCCGTGAGGTTCTTCTGGTATTCATTGATCTCCTTCATGCTGCTGGATACCTCGGCCTCCAGCGTCGCCATGTCGACCCTCATCGTGTTCAGGCTGCTGGTCAGGGCTTCTACCTGGTCGTTGAGTGCCCCGACCTCCTCGTCCACATCCGACAGCTGCTCGAAAGCCTTTACGTCGCTTAGCTCCAGCGTGACCTTTACATCCAAATCGGATATCTTCTTCCCGTCAGCCTTGATGGTCCCTGAATACTCGTCAAGGTCCGTGTCGTCGGGGACCTTAATCGTCACAAGGACTATCGTCATGAAAAATGATGAGGAAACGTTGATCTCATTCTTCTTCTCCTCTCCGAACCTGACCCAGCTCTTCGTCTCGCCGTCTGCTGTCAGCACAGCCTCCTCATCGACGTCATTGACAATGAGGAAGAACGAATACGATGAGCCCCGCTCTATGGTGAGCTCGATCTGCTTCTGGGTGGACGGGACGCTTATCGCCTGCGAGCCCGGAGAGATGAGAACGAGTGTCAGGGCAATGGTTAGGATCGGGAACAAAAGTTGCGAAAAATCTTTTACCATTAATATACTTTGGACCGAATCTATAAAACCTTTTCCATCACGTATCTCTTGGTTTCGTATCCCATGCTCTTATAGAGCGACTGGGCGGCCTCGTTATGGGTGGTCACGGTCAGCTTGACCCTTTTCACACCACTGCTCATGAAATATTCCTCGGCGGCTTTCATCAGCTGTTTTCCTATGCCCTTCTTCCGAAAGCCCCGGTCAACGAAGATGTGCTCGATCCTGCCGAAGGTTCCAACGGAGCTATCGACCACCCTGAACCATATGTATCCGGCGATCTTGCCATCGTACTCTATCACCCGGACGGTCTCGGGCTTCATCTTAATCTGCCTCATGAGATGGGCCCTGAACATATGCTCTGAGAACTCGCATTCGGGGAAGTTCAGACGGACGCTATCCATCTTGTATCCGCAGATCTTGTCAGCGTCTTCGGGCCGTCCGGTCCTCACCTTGATCATATAGAATATTAATGTGGCCAGCCGGTTAATTAATCTTCGGAAGGTGTGTCGTGGAGGTACTCGGTAATCTTCCTCATGGGCTTGATCTCGTTGACGATGTCCAGGATCATGTCCGAGGCTTCGTTCGGGTACCAGTAGTTAATGAACGCGTTGGATTCTATGCTTATGACGT
>CAYRIP010000172.1:0-1765 GCA_964424395.1 uncultured archaeon
GGCCCCGTATTCACGCTCGAGGAGCTCAAGAGGATAACGGAGTTCGGGAAGTACAAAAGGGACGGCAGCGGAAGGAGGATGGATATATGAGCATGCTCGTTGTCTACGGAAAGACCGTCATCGCCGCGCCGGGGAAGGTCTTCTCCAACGCGTTCATCGAGATTCACAACGGGAAGATCTACAGGATAACATATTTCGGCAAGGAGCCCGACATCGAGGCCGACATCGTCATGCCGGGATTCATCGACCCGCACGCGCACTGCAGGGACTGGAGGCAGTCGCGCAAGGAGACGCTCAAGTCGGCGGGCGAGGCGGCCGCGCATGGGGGGATCACCCAGGTCCATGACATGCCGAACACAGCTCCCCCGATACTCGGTGAGGACGATGTAAAAAGGAGGCTTGAGGATGCGGAGAAGAGCGGCATGCCGGTCAAGTACATGCTCTACGCGGGCCTTACATCCAACCGGAAGCAGGTGAGGGAAGCCGCGTCATGCGTAGGCAGCCACGAGCAGGTAGCCGGCCTGAAGCTCTATGCGGGGGAATCCGTGGGGGGCCTAGGGGTAACCGATCCCGAGAAGCAGCTCGAGGTCTACAGGGCGCTTGCGGGCATAAAGTACCACGGGGTCCTGATGGTCCATTGCGAGAAGGTGTCGGAGTTCCCAAATGACGTATGGAGCGTTAACAACCCCGAGACGTGGTGCGACATAAGGCCGCCGTCGGCTGAGATAGAATCCGTGAAAGACCAGCTCAGCTTCGCTATCAAAGCGGGATTCAAGGGCCATCTGCACTTCTGCCATATCACGATGCCGGAATCGGTGGACCTGATAAGGATGGCCCCGAAGACCCTTCGCTTGACCTGCGGCGCTACCCCACACCACCTGCTGCTCTCATCCGAGATAATGAAGAGGAAGTCCAGGGGCCTGTACTACAAGGTCAACCCCCCGCTTCGGAGCGAGCAGGCCGTGCTGGGGCTGGTGAGAAAGCTCCTCATAGGGAGCATAGACTGGATAGAGACGGACCACGCACCGCACACGATAAACGAGAAGCTCAACGCGCCCTTCATGTCGGGTCTGCCCGAGCTCGACACCTACTCGAATTTCATAGCGGCCCTTGGGAGGCACTTCAATGTCCCGTGGGAGGACATACTCAAGCTCACCTCCCTCAACGCCGTCAAGGCATTCGGCCTCCCGAAGAGGGATATCGCGGCCGGGAACGCCGCGAACATGACCCTCATAGACATGAACCCTGAGACGATACAGAGAAAGAACCTTAGGACCAACTGCGGATGGAGCCCCTACGAGGGCATGACGTTCCCCGGCAGGTGCAGGGCGACGATAATCGGCGGCGAGATCGCTTTCCTCAGAAGGTGAGGGGGATTATAAAGGGGCTCTTTGGGTCAGTAACCCCATTTAAGTCTGTTGAGGCTGCCTATATCATCCACGGTGAACATGTAGTTGCTGTTCTTCTCGTCTTCGTTGAGCTTCCTCCCGATCTTATGCCGCAGAGCTATCCTGTCCACAGCCTCTACGCTTCTTCCGATATGATTCGCGGCATGCCTGGAATTGAAGAACCTGTCTTCAACATTGGGACCCAGGTATTCGGAGAAAGAATCCTTGGTGACAAGCAGCCTCCCGTTTTCGCCGTTGGGCTTGCCGGGATAATCTGCGCTCCGAAGCTTATTCTGATGGATCAGCCGGTATATGGGATGGACGTCTTTCATCCCAAGCCTTGTCGCAACCTCCCCGACCATGAAGACACTGTCCAC
>CAYRIP010000173.1:0-1751 GCA_964424395.1 uncultured archaeon
AGTGAGCCCGAGCTCTTGCGCAAGTTTATAATTTATTCTCAGATCATTTTCAGAAGTTAATAAGGGCAGTGTGCCAGCCGGTGTGCCTCTGAGCACTTTATCAGCTTGGAATGCGGCCATGCTGCCCATCTTTGTGTTCGTGGGGTGAAAACCTATCACTGGACCGTACGCTTCTTTCAAGACCATGAAGCTGCTGATGGGCAACCCATGCTCATCGGCAAACTCGTATATCTCAGATGTCACTTCGGGCGTTATGGAGAAAGGTTCGGCCAGCAACAGGATTGCATCCATCCCTATATCACCCGAGGCAGCGCGCTCATCAAGATAATCCTTGACTTCAGGCGGAGAGGAGAAGGGCGCATCTATCAGGGTCATGTTCAGTTTCGAAGCAACGGGCTTGATTGCTTCAATCTGGGGGTCGGTCGTCGGATAATCTTTTAGATAGGGAACAAAGACCCGGACGGCCTTCGGCGCCACCTCGTGCAGAAATTCCAGACGCCCGACCGCGCTTTCGGTCGTGGGATAGCGGACACCCGTGATATCACCGCCAGGATGGCTTATGCTTTCTACCAGGCCCGTCCCCTCTATGAATGTGCAGGTGAACACAATCGGTATTCCTGTCCCCTCTGCGACCGACTTGGCATCAATGGTCGCTTCCGTTGCGAATGATAATATCATATCCGCTTTTTCGTCCACGAATTTCTGAACGGTTTGCTCATTTCCCACAGGGAGGGGGGCCATGTATACATCATAGATAATGTTATTACCCTCGATATAACCAAATTCTGTCATTTCATCTTTGAAGGAATAAAATACATCTCCGAGGGCTTCCCCACCTGTCCAAAGGACACCCACCCTGTAAACCTTCAAAACTTCATGACCCGTATCACTTGCGATGCAGCCTGAAATGGCAATCAGGAGCATCAATAAAACTGCCAATAAAATCTTTCCCATGAAACCACTTATATATATTATATTTTATATTTTCCCGCCTATATATTATTTGAAGCCTATACTTCTATCACAACTCTTTTCCCTTTTCAGGTTCTTCTTCGATCCCGCAGCTTTTCAGCGGGTTCTCGAGCTCTTTTGCCATTTTTTGAGCCCGACCATTTTCATCTTCCTGATGGACGTTTTTTAGGAAATACTCGCCGAGGAACTCGTCCTTGGTATACCCTGTCATCATGCACAAGGCGTCATTGATAGAAGTGAAATTACCCTTCATGTCAATGGATGCCGCTCCGATATCGGTTTCTTCTGCAATGCTTTGGTATTTGCTTTTCATCTCATCAGCGATCTTGTCACCCACAGAACCATTCGAGGCTTTCGAACCATCCGGATTATCGGATTTTTCTCCCCCCGTTCTTCCCCCAAGGTGGAACAGACCCATCAACCCGCCTCTATTATCCTATCGACAAACATAGTAAGATCTTTCAATAGCTCCTTGCTTTCGTCCTCTCTTAGTATCACGAAGAAGGAAGAGATATTCGATTCCCTGAATGTCAGGACCTGATTGTGTATGAATTTCATGATGTTCAATGACTGCTCATAGACAAGCAATGCGGAAATTGAATCGATTATGACCGAGTCAGCTTTGCCACCATCTATAAGCTTCTTCGTTGCTATCGATATCTCGGTCAGCGCCCTGGGAGACGAAACGAAAATCACACTATCCGAGTTCGCCGGCGTCTTCACTGTGGATGTAACGCAGTCTATGAAGAACAGCTTTGACGTAACTGTGTCATCATAAG
>CAYRIP010000174.1:0-1698 GCA_964424395.1 uncultured archaeon
CTGTTCTATGATGGCACGATCTATTTCGGCTGCGCTGACTGGCACGTCTATGCGCTCGATCCTTCTGACGGGAGCCTGAAGTGGAAGTTTCGGGCGGATGGCGGTATAATACTCAGCTATATCAGGGAATACATGGGCAGGCTATACTTCGGATCCTTCGACCATTGCATGTACTCGATAACCGCAGACGGGGGGAGGCTCGTCTGGAGATTCAAGACCTTCGACAAGATCGCATCTACGCCTGCCTTCAGCGATGGTGTTGTCTATTTCGGGGGAAAGGACCATTTCGTCTATGCCCTAAACGCCGACACCGGACAGCTCGTCTGGAGATTCAAGACCTTCGACTGCATAATCTCGGAGCCGGTCGTCGTGGGCGACAGGCTTCTCATAGTGTCCTATGACAGGAACCTCTATTGCCTGGACAAGAACACGGGGGAGCTCATCTGGAAGTTCGGGACCCAGGGAGAGATACACAATCCATCAGCTCTCGCGGTCAAGGACGGTGTAGTGTACTTCAACTCCTTTGACAATTACCTGAGGGCCGTGGATATTTCGACTGGGGGGCTTATCTGGAAGAAGCTGCTCGGTCAATATGGCTGCGAGGGAACCGCTTCCATCCATGGCAACGTCATATACAACGCGGCCAGGAACGGCGTTCTCTACGCGGTCAGCACCGGTGGGGAACTGCTCTGGAAGTTCGTTACCCGCGAGGTGCCCGGGGAACCCTGCGTGCACGGGGGAAGGCTTTACATCGGCGGGGGAGATTTCTTCATGTACTGCCTCAGCCTTGAAGGAAAGGAGCTTTGGAGATTCAAGACATGGGGGTATGTCTGGCATCAGAGCATAATGGTGGGCAGGAACCTGGTCTTCGGATCCTGGGACTGCAATCTCTACTGCGTGGACGGGGAGACCGGCAAGCTGGTGTGGAAGTTTGGCACGGGAGGAAGCCCCTGCCCGGTCCCGCCGACATACGAGGGATACGAGATGCAGATGAATATCCCCGAGTCCGAGGTACTCGAGGAGAGGAAGAAGACATATGAGCTCGAATTCGTCGAGGAGAAACAGATCAGCAGCAGCTTCTACAGGACGGGTCCTGAGTATAGTTCCAGCAACCAGTACAGGGAGAAGGGCAGGTACCAGATAGACTCGGACCATGAGGCATTCTGATTTGTGGTTTCTTCCCGCTCCTCGCTATTTATTAGGTTCTGTCGCGATACAATTAAACATACCGGAATAATTTCGCAAAGCATTTGGTCAAGTGTGGTGTCATGAGGGATGAGATGCCTTTTGAGGAGAAGAACTGGTTCTACTTTCCGCTGCTGCATGGGCTTGCGGTGATGGTTGCCGCTATCGTGGCATTGATACTTCTGGTCTTAGGAGGGAAGTACGAAATGACCGTGAGGATATTCCTATTCATAGCCTTTTCGGTAATGTTCTTCGTTGGTTTCGTATTCATAATCAAGGCTCTCAAGATTAGGAAGAAAATCATGAAGAAGGGAAGCGGAGCGAAGTCGGATGGTTGATATGGCGTCATTCCTGCTCATCGATGTCTACAGGATCACCGGACTTGGGATCGTCGTGGTAGGCAGAGTAAAAGACGGCGTCCTAAGGCCTGGGATGAGAGCGAACATAAGAGGTAAATCCATGAAGATAAGGTCCATGGAGATGCATCACAAGCAGATGAGCGAGGCAAAGGAG
>CAYRIP010000175.1:0-1696 GCA_964424395.1 uncultured archaeon
CGTCCCGGCGTATATGATCGAAAACGCCCCTACGAGGACCTTCTTCCCGATGACTGCCCCGGGCTGCGGGTCGATCTTGTGCGATGTCCTCGGCCCGGGCCTCGGGTGCTTTCCGATTATGCAGCTCTCCTGTATGACCGAATTGTCGCCTATCCTGGTGTCCCTGTGCAATGTCACCCGGTCACCGATGGATACGCCGTCTCCGATGACGCATCCCTCTTCGATGATGACAAGATTGCCGATCTTCACGTCCTTTCCGATCTTCGCGTCATCCGATATCATGGCGTGGCCGGTCATAGATGATAGTAGAACCAAGGCCTTTATAAAGCTTAACTTAATTAATCAATAACACGAAATAAGGTTAATATTATTAAGATAATTATGAGACTGACAAAGTCGCTCGCCAAGATACTGAGCCTGATCGAGCTGAAGAACATCACCAAAATCTCAGAATTTGCTAATAATCTTAACATTACACCGGCGGGAGTACACGGACATATCAAGAAGCTGGAGAGGGAAAGGGCCATAAGGAAGAAGTACCTTGTCAACTACAAGGCCTTCGGGCTCCTCCCCGTTCTCTTCATGCTGGAGTTCTTCCAGCCGCTGGACAAGGATTTCATCCAGAAGATAAACGAGTACGGGAATGTGAAGAGGGTGATAAAGGTGGACGGCGACTTCGACTATTTCGTGCTGACGGTGTTCGAGAACGAGCAGCAGATGAGGCATTTCCTGACATCGATACTGGCGCACAACGACAAGATAAGAAGCTACAAGACCGTGATGCTCGGAAAGGACGGGTTCATATGAAGGCTCTGGTCGTCGGGACGGACTACTTCGCGGACAGGTTCAGGTACCTTCTTGACAAGGAGGGCATCTACGCGAGGAAGGCCGGGAAGATGCCCGGGGAGCCGGATTGCGACATGGCGTTCTTCTCAGGCGCGGCATGCACACCCCGCAATATCAGCAGGGCACTGAAGAAGGGCATCGATGTCTTTTCAGAGCAGGTCATCTTCGATCGGTCGTGGGACACATCCTTCGTGGAGTATGCCCGTGAGCGGGGCCTCAAGCTGTACATCGGGTCCTTCGACATATTCAATCCGGTGGTCAGGCAGGTAGCGAAGCTGATCAGCGGGAGGCGCATACTGGGGATCCGGCTGGACAGGATAGGGCCTGTGAGCCACTCGAGGATAGACATCGTTGAGGATTCGGTGCTGCATGGGATCGGCACCCTTAAATACATCGTCGGTGGCAAGGACCCGTCGACAGACATATTGTCATGCTTCACCGACAAGGCCAGGAGCAAGTGCACCCTGATGATGAGGATGGGAAAGGTGGATATGCAGCTGAACGCCAGCAACGTCAACGAGTACAAGGAAAGGACCATAGACGTGTTCTGCAAGACGCTGCGGATAAGGGGGGACCTGCTCAGGCAGGAGATACACATCCTGGACACGAAGAGCAGCGACCCGAACCTGTGCGATGCCGGCGCGTGGAGCTTCAGGCGCTATTATGTGCGCAAGGAGGAGCCCCTCATGGCACTCGTCAGGGATTTCATAAAAAGTGACAAGAACCCAGTGAGCTATTCATTCCTTAGGAGCGTCCTCGACACGACCATCGAGGCCAAGAGGGGGATGGCGGGCCCGGATTGACGTCACCTGCCATCTTCGCCGATCATCTTCCGAACAAGCTTTATGAT
>CAYRIP010000176.1:0-1690 GCA_964424395.1 uncultured archaeon
ATATGCTGTATCTCAGGCCTTGCGAACTTCAGGTCCAGGATGGATATCATCCCGTCCTTCACGAAGTCCTGGGGCGCGGTCGGACTGACCGAGAACAAATTGGTCTTCTGAAGGAAATCGAGCCCTGATATGAGGTTCCATTTCGACTGTGATGGTATGTTGCTGACCTCGTTTATCAGGTCAGCGAGGTTATAGTCCTTGCCGGTCAGGTTCCTCATGGCTGAATATATGAGCCCCTTCTGGGTGCTTGAGACCTTTATGGGAAGGCACTGGAACAGCTCCTCGGCGGTAAGCTTGCCGTCGAGCTTGAGCTTTCTGTTCTCCGGGCTGAACACCTGCACCTGCGCCCGGTACGACTTCGGCTCCACCCCGAACTTCTCGGCGTATTTCAGCTCCTTCTCCTCGTCGTTCTCATTGACAAGGCTCGAATACTCACCATGGGGGTCTATGACGACAACAGGTATGTTCTTCTCAGCGAGCTCCTCAAGAAGGACCCCTGCCATGTAGCTCTTCCCGGCTCCGGTCTTGGCCAGGATAGAAACGTGCTTTGTCACGAGCTGCTTTACCGGCAGGTTCACGTTTATCTTGTAGCCATCCAATTTGCCTATGTAGAGGCCTTCCTCGGGAAGGCCGAGGGTGTTCTTTATCTGGTCCTCGGAAGCGGAGAAGACGGGAGTCTGGGGAGCGAACGGCACGTTCGGCGCGATGAGGAATCCCCTGGAGTTCCTGTAACCTATCACCCTGGCCTCAGCCTTGGTCCTGTCGGCGTATCTTATTATGTTATCGATATATGCGGTAACCCAATCTCCCTCGGGGGTCTTGACGGCGACGTAATCAAGCTTCTTGACTTTCGCCTCAGCCTCGAACGTGAATTCCTTCGTCGTAACCCTTCCTGAAATCTTGCCTAGCAGCATAGTTACACCAAATCGAATCGAATAGTAATTATTATTGTCGGGTTATATTTTAATCATCGTGCCTTACTTTTCATGGGTTGGTCCTTATGAAGACACAGCTTTCATCAGCCATAGACGGCGATATCACACCGCAGATGATGATGGTATCGAGACAGGAGAATGTCGATTCCGGCAAGATACTTGAGAATCTCAGGAAATGCGTTCTGGTCATACCATGCAACAAAAGGAAGCCTCCGCGAAGCATTGTCGGGATCGGCTTGGGGCTCAGGACGAAGGTCAATGCGAACATAGGCACCTCTCCTGATTCATCTGTCATCGGGGTGGAGAAGAGAAAAATGAAAGCTGCCCTTGATGCTGGTGCCGATACCCTTATGGACCTCAGCATTGGGGGAGACATCCGCAAGATCAGGAGGAGCATCATAACCGATTGCCCGGTTCCTCTGGGCACCGTTCCGATATACCAGGCTGCCGTGGCTGCAGCCATCGAAAGGGAGGGCGTAGTCAGCATGGACGCGGACCTGCTATTCGAAACCATCGAAGAGCATGCAATGGACGGTGTCGATTTCATGACCATCCACTGCGGGGTCACACGAAAAAGCCTGGATGAGCTGAAGAAGACTGGAAGGGTAATGGGCATAGTGAGCAGGGGAGGCTCGTTCCTCGCGACATGGATGATGAAAAACAAGCTCGAGAATCCGCTCTATGAGCAATTTGACAGGCTTCTGGATATCGCAAGGAGATATGATGTCACCCTAAGCCTCGGCGACGGGCTTAGG
>CAYRIP010000177.1:0-1689 GCA_964424395.1 uncultured archaeon
GATGCTATGCACAGCTTCTGCTTCTGCCCCTGCGACATCTTGTGGGGCTCGGTCTCCTCGAAGCCGCTCAATCCCACCATCTTGAGGGATTTCCTCACCCTGCCATCTATGCCCTTCATGCCTAGATTCTGAAGGCCGAAAGATACCTCGTCTTTGACCGTCAGGCTGAACAGCTGCCAGTCGGGGTCCTGGAAAACGAAACCTACCTTCCTGGCAAGCTCTGATATCTTGCCCTTCCTCGTGTCAGTCCCCATAACAGAGACCGTCCCAGAGAATCTACCCTTTATCGATTTCGGTATGAGACCGTTGAAGCACATCGCAAGCGTGGTCTTGCCCGAGCCGGTGGATCCCGTGATTCCCAAGAAATCAGCCTTCTCTATACTCAGGGAAATATCCCGAAGGACGTCTTTTCCAGGATAGCTGAAACTTAGGTTATTTGCCTCTATCACCATGTCCTGAACCTGTCAAGTCTGAATCTGAAAACAAGCAGCCATGCGACCAGCACCTCCAGCGCTCCCTGAATAGCGTTAATCCCGAAGATCGCCCACCATGGGACGTAAAGCATCGACTCTGCCACCGTCCATCCCATCCATATGGGAATCGCGATATTGTGATTCACCGGTATGACGATCGCTGCACGGACCAAGATCGCTATGGTCATTGCAGGGAGAAGGAACCTGAGCCGCGAGAAGTCCTCTATCTTGAGGCCCTTAAACTTCTGGAAAGCCATAGGGACCAGGAACATGGGCACGGTCGCCAGCCATTTCATCAAAGCGCCAAGCCACGTGGAGGGGGCCATGAGAGTTATCATAAGGGCCCCCACGACAGATACCACGAAAGCGGTCTTTCCGCCGTATATGAAATAGCCGATGATCCATGAGACGGCGACCAGGTCGATCCACATCCCCCAGGGGGACAGATACCCCACATGAAGCATCTGCAATGCAGCCGATATCGCCGCAAGCGCAGCGCTGGCCGTTATCTCGTTGCTTCTCATACCAAGACTCAAATATTTAGTGTCGAGTATCTTTCTTAGGCACATATTCATTCCACCGTTACCTGGACCTTAATCTCATCGCCGTCGTTGAGATTTAATCGCCTCCTGAGGTTGTGGGACGAGATGACCTCGAGCATGTCGAAGCCGTAATGGCTCCTCTGGGGTATTATGACGGCGCCGTCCGTGCCGGATATGCTGCAAGGGAAGCATTTGATGCCCCCGAATATCCTATTGCCCTGCCTGAAGCCCGGGATGTCCACCCCGTCCATCCCGCATAGCCTCTCCTTCCTCTGGGTGTCTTCGACTGAAACCAGCTTTAAATTCAATGTGCCGGAGAAGGGCTTGAATCCAAGCCTGGACTTTATGTTATCGCTGTAACCCCGAAGGCCCATGTAATACTTGGCGTCAAGCATCCCCGATGTCACCTGTCCGTTCATCTCGATCTTCTTGCTGGAAAGTATTATCTGGTTCAGTTCGCTCCTGACCTGATGAAGGAAATCCATGCCCTTCTGCGTTATCTGAATGAGGTATCCCCTGATGCCCTCCTTCCTGGATATCATTCCATCGTGCTCGAGCGATATGAGCCATCTGCTGACGCTCTGCTGGGAGATGCCGAGGTCGCTTCCCATCTTTGGAGTCGTAACAGTTATGAACCTCTTTATCGCTCCCTTCTTGCCCAGATATATCAGCAG
>CAYRIP010000178.1:0-1624 GCA_964424395.1 uncultured archaeon
CGGTCACGAAATCCGGCTTCGCCTTTACGAAAGGCAGTATGATTGCCTGCTTGAGGGTCTTTTTGGCCTCATCAAGCCCCCCAATGTCTTCCCATGATGTGGTGGGCTTCTGCGTCACTATCAGCTGGTCGATTAGGTTTGGGGATTTCGCTCTCTCCTGGCCATCGGTCGGCCTTATTATCTTTCCGATCGACTCGTACTGCGACGCGGTCTGGAAGAAATCCTCCGCGTCTCCCCTTGGTGCCTGGTATGCTATCTTCCTGGCCAAGGACCCGGCCTTGGAATAATGGATGCCGGCTTCCTTTTCCTTGCCTCTTGCTTCCAGTTTTCTTGCGGACTCAAGCTCCTTTTGAAGCTGCTGCTTCAGCATGTTCTGCCTTAGCTTACCCATAAGATTAATTCCGGCCTGAAATTTATAAGCGTTCGATATGCTCAGAAATTGAATATTTGGGTCATTGCTTCTCGACAAGTGGCTTCCTCTTGGGCTGTTCCTCAGAAAGAAGCTTCGCCTTCTCGCCTGCCATCTTAAGGGCAGTCTCCTCGTCGACATTCTCAAGATCGTCTATCGCCTTCATTATGTCCTGGGATTCCTCATCGACCGGCATCTCCTCCTTCCCGAAGATGCAGGAAAGCTTGCCCTTGACAAGGTCCAGCCTGCCTTCCTCTATGGCCTTCTTCACGTCTATGTCGACCATGGCCTCGCTGAGCTGCTCCACATCAGTGTTCATTATCCTCTCCACGAAGTCCGATTCCTTCTCGAACTTCTCCTGCTCATGCATCGCCTCTATCAGAAGCAGAATCTGAAGCTCCCTCAGGAACCTGTTGGCTTCCTGCTGCTTGGTCGCAGATTCCAGCCTAAGGGACTTGATCTTCTGTACGTTCAGTAGCTTCAGAGTCCTTGGCTGACCCTTGGCCTCGAGCATCAGCTTCTGGATGCTTTCCTGGATTGCCTTTATGTCGTCTGAGAGCCTCTCCACGTTCTTCTCTGACTTCACCCTTTCCTTCAGGAGATCCTCCTGTTTTAGAGAGAACACGTTCTTCCCGAATTTCTTGGTGAGGAAGTTCTTGAGGTTCATGTTATCACTTATGTTTTATTCTATTGATATTTATAAGTTTATTTTCAGCCTTTTCGGCAGGAAATCTTTGATAACCGCCTTCCAGGGCTTCTTCTCCCTGTACTTTTTTACAATCAGAATGGTAGCTACCGATGCAATGGAGAAGGACGCATTGACGAAGGGGTCGTTCCATTCCGTCATTCCAAGGCCCGTAGCGTATGATGACAGCGGCCAGATGAGTAGCAGCATGTCACGGTCCAACCAATCAGTCAATACATGAGCGGCGAACCCGATCCCCGCGCCAACCGTCTTCTTCCTGCTTCTCGTGACGGCATAAGCGCATCCCATGATGAGAAGCGATATGAATATCGAGTGGAATGGGCCCCTGTGCCATGGGGTGAAGTAATCCAGATCTGGTGCCATTCCACCAAGCGCTCCCCACAGCATCGAGAATCCCAAGAGGTATGAAAGGGCTCCACCAATGAGGAAAGGGGTCGGGAAAGAGAACATGATAATAATTTGATTGAGGCGATATATTAGCGTCGTTCCCTGTTAATTTGAAGAAATAT
>CAYRIP010000179.1:0-1544 GCA_964424395.1 uncultured archaeon
CCCTTCGAGCAGCAAGCGCACCCTGGCCAGATCCGCCTCGTACTTCTTCTTCATGCGGTTGTAGGAATATGACGGCAGCTTCGACACCGACCGGGCGTCGTTTAGGGACGCGACCATCCTCTCTATCTCCTGCCTCTTCTTCTCAAGCTCTTCGGGGGAGCATCTGTCTATGGGCACCGATGCCTCGGCAGGCTTCTCGGCAGCCCGCACCTTCTTCTCCTTCAGCTCGTCCTTCCTCTCTTCCCTGTCAGAAGCCTCGTTCCTGTTGGTCTTCGTTCCAAGCAGCACGGAAAACCCTTCCCTGCCTTCTGCGCCGATTCCAGGTTTCTTCTTCTTCGCCATGAAAAACACGATCCCGATATATACACTATTTGGATTCTGATAATAATATTAATTACTCACGCCGGGGGGCCTGATGCCGCGGTCCCGGCGTCTTCTGCACCCTTTCTCTTTGGAAGCAGGCTCTGTATCATCTCTTTTACCTCCATGACTATGCTCATTATCCCGTAGCCGCTCCTGTATTCCTCGTCACCGACCTTGACGATGAAGCCCTCTGCCGTGCCCGAGGCCTGGTATGGGATAACGATCTCCTCTCCAGGATCAAGCGAAGCGAACCATGTTATATGGTCCTCGTTGCCGAAGTTCTCGACCCTTGGGTTGAGGCTGCATCCTATGAAGGCGCCGCTTGGCACGGAATCCACCACAAGGACGTTCTCCAGGTGGTCGGGGGTCCTGTTGTTGACCTTAAGCGTCACGTTCTGGCCGCTGACCTCCTTGATCAGCGTCAGGGGCGGCAGCTGCTGCCAGTAGAAGTATCCGCCGCCAGCCGCCAGCACTATGACAATTATCACGACCACGATCCACCAGTTGAACCCGGCCTGGGAGATTACGATGGACACCTTCGGCTCGTAGCCCTGCGCGTTCACGGTTACCTGTATGTCCCCGGGCTCTATCGCGACGGCAGAGGCCGTGCCTTCGCTGTCGGTGATGATGGTCTTAGTCCCGCCCCCCGGATAATCGATGGTCACCTCTGCGCCCTCGATGAGGCCCCCCTCCTGGTTCATGACTATGACCTCGAACGCCTGGCCTGCGACGACCGAATCGGGAGAGGCGACTATCAGGCCCTTCCCGATGCAGGAGTGGCTCGCCACATCGCATTTCTCGTTCGCGTCGCAGTCGAAATTCGAGCAGCATTCGTATTCGACGCACGCGTGGTTCCTCAGCTCGCCGCATGCGCAGCTTATCTCCACGCACCGGTTCCCGGTGCACTTCTGCGAATCCAGGCATTCGCCGTCATTGCAGCACTCGTATGACTGGCACGTGTGGTTGGATGCGTATGCGCAGTCTCCGCAGTCCATGTCAACGCACTTGCTGCCGGTGCATTCCTGTGCGCCCGAGCACACGCCAAGTGAATTGCTCTCGCATTCCTGGGATTTGACCGTGAACACGACGCTTGCGGAATCAGAGAATCCGGACGAGTCGTTGCACTGGACCAGGAACCGAAACGTGCCGGGGGCGATGCTTGTTATGTGATAATGAAATCT
>CAYRIP010000180.1:0-1530 GCA_964424395.1 uncultured archaeon
ATGAAATATAAGTCGTTGAAATGTAAATATTTTTTTACATATATATAAATGTTATGTCATTCTTTCCAATTATCTTTCTATTCGCAATCATTTTTCCAATTTTTCCGCCCCTTTACCAAAGACCCGTCCAGACAGGACCGGCCATCACTTCCTGATTACATCCAGCGATTTGACGCCGTTTATGCCCGAGATGACGTCTGTGAGCGTGTCTACCCCGATGTTTCGGTTGGGCAGGTCGACTATGATCCGCCATTCCGTGAGGTCCTCGCCCATCCTCCTGCTCTCGCTCACCAGTATGTTGAATGAGTGGGCTGACAATGCGTCCGCCACGGAAGCTAGGCTGCTTGGCATGTTGC
Source organism: uncultured archaeon (assembly GCA_964424395.1). Lineage (GTDB taxonomy): Archaea > Aenigmatarchaeota > Aenigmatarchaeia > QMZP01 > JAFGSV01 > JAFGSV01. Next base: position 357 of record CAYRIP010000180.1, read on the forward strand.
TCAGCAGCATCCGAAGCTCGGCAGTGCATTCCTTGGCTATCGGAAGTATCTTGAAGTGGTTGTTCTGGTCGTCGGGAACGATTATCATCTCAGTGCCCTGCTCGACACCCATGCCGTCCCTGAACTGGACGGGTATAAGAATTCTTCCCTTGGAATCGACCTTTACAATGTTTGGGCTTTCCATCATTCCCACATCGCACACGTTTTTATTAAATTTTTTACAATATATAGAGTTTTTATAGTATTAATTGAAGGCAATATTTAAATATCTATCTACTAATCAGTTGTTATTTTGTTCACAATATCCTGAGAATAATCATAATATTTTATAAAACTTACTGCGCATTATTAAGAAAATGTTGGGGATATTATGAGTAACCTTTTCATAGAGCATGGCGAGAACGGGAAGAAGGCGTACAAATCCTTGCTGGTGGACCCAGACAAGCTCAGCGTTCTGAACAGCCCGCTGGCTGTCAAGATAGTCAAGGAGATTTCGAGGCAGCCGTCATGCGCTCTTGACATAGCGAGGTACATGCGCGAGGACGAGCAGAAGGTCTACTATTACCTGAGGAAGCTAGAGAAGTCCGGAATCGTGAGGCTGGCCAAGATGGAGAGGCGCCACGGGATGACCGCGAAGATCTACGAGACGGTCGCGCCCGTTGTAGCAGCGAAGCTTCACGACAACGGAGTCGCATACGCGGAGACCAAGACGTACTCCATGCCGGTCATACAGAAGTTCCTGCACCCGTTCATCGAGGACAATGCGCTAAACGCAAAGATAATCATAGGGGATCCAGACGAGCACGGGAGATACGACAAGAGGGCAAAGGAAGGGTCATACTTCTCGGATTTCGCGATCTTCCTTGGGAGCTTCGTCAACAAGCACAGCTTCCCATATTACAAGATAGACACCGAGATCGGGACGGGGGACCTGAACGACAACCTCATACTCCTTGGGAACGCGAGGACGAACACCGTCATCGATAAGGTCAAGGACTCGATGCCCATAACGTTCGTGGGCGAGAGCCAGGCGAATTTCATATCGAACAGCACCAAGAAGAAGTACCAGGACCCGAGGATCGGGATGATAATAAAGATGAAGAACCCATTCAACGTGCAAAAGAGCATCCTAATCATCGGACTGGGCAAGAAAGAGGTATATTCTCTCGAGACG